>CAYSWE010000406.1:0-4979 GCA_964434515.1 uncultured Phycisphaerales bacterium
GATGCGGTAGTAGAGATCCTCGCGGACCTCGCCTTCTTCCACCAGGCGTGCCAGGTTGCGGTGCGTGGCCGTGACGATGCGGACATCGACCGACACTGTCGTATCGCTGCCAACCGGTCGTAGCGTCTGTCCCTCGAGCACCCGCAGCAGGCGCGCCTGGAGCGCCAAGGACATGTCACCGATCTCGTCCAAGAAGAGCGTGCCGCCGTCGGCCGTCCGGAGCAGCCCGAGCTTGTCGCGTGAAGCGCCGGTGAACGCGCCACTGACATGGCCGAACAGCTCGCTCTCGAGCAGCTCCGCCGAGATTGCGCTGCAGTTCTCGGAGATGAACGGACCGTTCCGCCGCGAACTCAGTTCGTGCAGCTTGCGGGCGATGAGTTCCTTTCCCGTGCCGGTCTCGCCGGAGACGTGCACCGGCAGGTCCGTCGCCGCCAGTCGGCGAACCCGCTTCATGACCTTGGCCACGCTCTCGCTCTGATAGAGAAAACGGCGACTGTCGTGCAGCTTTGCCAGTTCGCGCTCGGTCGAACCGAGCAGCTCGGTCTGGCGGTCGAGTTCGGTCTCGAGCTCGGCGTTGAGTCGGGCGACCTGAGCTCGACGACGAGCCGCAGTGAGGCAGAGCGAAACCTGCGTCGCCAGAACCTCGAGCGCGTCGACCGCATCCGGAGCAAAGCAGCCTTCCTCGAATGGATTGTCCAGGTACAGCGCACCGACGGTTTCGTCCTGAACGCGGATCGGCAGGCACGCAATCGACGCCAACTCGAAGTCGACGACGCTGGTTGCGTGGCGCCAATCCGGATCGGCGAGTGCATTGACGGTGACGATCGGCAGGCCGTGCTCGAGCACCTCGTCGAGTAGGCTTCGGCTGAAGTCGAGCTCGCGCGGTTCGAGTTCCCCTGAATCCGTCTGGACCAGGCTGACGCGGACCGGCTCGCCCGAACTCCCGCGGACGACGAGGAGGCCCCGGTGCGCACCAGCGATGCACATCGCCTCGCGCACGATCGCGTCGAACTGCTCGGCTTCGGTCGTGGTCTCGTCCAGCAGCATGTGATTGAGTCGAAGGACTGGCGCGAGCCGCGCGACGGACCCGCCGCCAGTGTGCGTCGTGAGGTCTGCAGCGACGGAGCGCATCGATTCGATCTGTTGCGTCCATGTCTTCACGGGTGTCTCCTCCGCGGGGCTCGGCCATAGTTTTTCAAGTGCGACTAGCTCGCGTTCGATCCAGCTCGCGTGCAGGGCCGGAGCACGGCTCGCAGTCGCCGCTAGCGCTGCCACGCGGATCCGGTCCGCGGGCGACTCGCTGGCCCGCGCCAAGCGGATTGCAGCGGCGATCCGTCCTCGCCTGGTTTTGACGCTGCGGCTGCGTGCCGCGAGCGCCTCGCACGCGAGCAAGCGCGAGCGCGGCAGGCCCATCGTGGTCATCCGCTCCAGCGCGCGGTCGCTCCGGGCGTTGCCGACCCGGCGCGCATGGAGCTCGACGAGGACTTGCTCGCGGACCGATCGACCGCAGGCTGCGAGCATCGCGCGTGCCAGGCCAGGCTGGATCTGACCGGCCCGGCCCAGCCACAACAGAGCTCGCCACGCCAGGGCGGCCTCGGTGAAGAATCCGGATTCCGTTGCCGCATGGAGCAGATGTTCCAACTCGGTCGCGTCGCCGACCGCCGCGGCCGCATGCACACGGCAGGCGTGGGCTTCTCGCTTCATGCCCTGATCGGCCAGGCCTTGTGCTGCCTTGGACAAGAGAGCGTAGGCGGCGGCGGTCGCCCCTTCGAGCGCGAGCGAGATCCCGACGCCGGCGCGCGCGATCTCGCGGACCTGTGGCAGGCCCACGGTCTCGGCAGCATCGAGGGCGCGCAGCCGCAGCGCACGCGCTCGCGCCGGTCGCCCCGCGTCCTGCCAGGCGATGGCGGAGTTGATCCAGACGATGGCAGCGGCGCGCACATCGGCGAGCTCCGTCAGCCCAACGCCCGCCAGCTCGAAGAGTTCGGCCGCCTCCTCGAGTGCGCCGCGGTGCCGCAGCATCATCGCGAGGTTCTGTTGTAGGGCCAGGACGAGCGCGCGCGACTTGGACGGGTCGAGCAGGGCCAGCGCTTCGCGGACCTGTGCTTCGGCCTCCGCCGTGCGTCCGATCCGGAAGAAAACGAGGCCGCGGATGCGCAGCACCTCGGCGCGTTCGATATCGTCGCCGGCGGCATTGTCTGCGGCGTCGAGCGCGGCGAGCGCCTCCTCCCACCTAGCGAGGAACTGGAGCGCGCGGGCCAGATCCAGATGGGCATGGCATGGTAGGCTTGGATCGCGTGTCAGCGCGTCCCGCGCGAGCTGCGCGGCGCGCTCGCTGTCGCCGCGCTCGGACGCGACGAATGCGCGGACCGCATCGACTTCTGGTGTGGACTCGGGGACGGCGCCGAGGACGGCTTCGATCACATCGATCCGAGATTCGCGAACGAGTCGGCGCGCCAGGTGTGGAAACGCTTCGGCTCGTGTGACGGCTTCGGCGCCGCACGCCTCGACCACGCGCGCGAGTCGCGTTTCCGCGCGCTCGGCTTGCTCCAAGCCTGCAAGCGTCGCCAGGCATGCCGCCACCGAAGCTTGGTCGCCACCGGCCGCACGGTGATAGCTGGTGTCGACCGTCGACCATCGCGCGGCATGTGCGTGCATGGCGCGGACACGATCGGTGGCGAGACCTGCAAGGAGCGTTGTGGCAACCGAGCGGTTGCGTGTGCGAAAGCGGCCGTCGCGGTCCCGCTCGATGCGGCCCCTCGGCAGCGCGCTGACCAGGTCTTCGAGGCTCGGGTTGGTTGCGTCTTGGAGTTCTTCGGGAGGCACACCCGATTCGCGGATGGCGACATAGATCTCGCTGTCGGCGACATCGCTTGGGTCCAGTGCGGGGCTGCCCTGCAGCACGCTGACGATCGACGCCGGATCGCCCTCGGTCATCCCCAAAACTTCGTCCGTGTCGACGGCGTCGCCAAGTGGGAGCCACCTGCCGAGGTGCCGGAGATCCTCGGCGCTCAGTCGTGGTGGCGAGAGCTCTGCGAACCTTGCGTCGTCGAGGATCGTCCGGAGCGAGCCGACCACAGTCTTGGACTGCGTCGTGACCAAGGTGAGGGCCCGGTTGTCGGGGCGCGCGCAGCGGACGATCTCACGCAGCCTGGCGCCGTCGCTGTCGGTCACGTCGACGAACACGCGCACGCCGCGCTGCGTTCGCGAGGCCTGGCCAGCGATCTGCTCCATGCGGACATGGCTTGCGATCCGTTCTGCCAAGGTTTGCTTACCAGTACCTTCGTTTCCGGTAAGGCAAAGAACGCCGCCCGCCTGCGTCAGGCGTTGGACCGCGGCGAGTGCGTTTTTCGGCAGCGCGGCCGGTGTCGGCCATTCGCGTGGGGAGGTCCAAAGGGGCTTCTGGATGCTCGTGCGAGGTAGGCTGCCGAGTGCCTCGGCGGCGGAGAAGAATCGATTCGTGCGCGTCGAGCACAGGCCAACGAGCAACGCGCGCAGCTCGGCGGGCGAAGCGTCGAGCAGCGCCCTCAACTGCGTGGCATCGAGACTCCAGGTCGGATCCGGTTCCACGCCATGCGTGGCGGCGAGGAGCGTCGTGCCGAGGCTGAAGAGGTCCGCACTGCGCAAGTCGGTGAACGGCTCGCGTCCCTGGCTCAGCACTTCCGGCGCGACCGTCCCGAGCGTGCCGCTGCGTTCCCGTGGGTCGGAATCTGCACCGACGCGCCGCGCGAAGCCGAAGTCCAGGAGCACGGGCACGGTCGCAACACCGTGCCGTGCGAAGACGATGTTGGCCGGCTTGATGTCACGGTGGACGAGGTCGTGGTCGTGCAGGTAGGCCAAGAGCGCCAGCATGTGCCGTGCGAGTTGGAGGATCTCCGCGGTGGAGGTCGGACCGGCAGCGTCCCAGCCCTCGGCAGCGACGAACTCTTCGACGAGCAACGCCTCTGCATCCGATGTCCGGATGACATCGAGCACACGCGGCATGCAGGGGTGTCGCAGCCCGGCTCGCAACCCAAAAGCCGCTTCCGCCCGGGCTTCCTGCCGCACCGCGACCGTCCGATCTCGCTCCTGGTCGATCGCCCGATAGACGCGGCTCTGCCCCCCGGCCCCAAGTAGCCCGAGGATCCGGTAGCGAGAGTCGTCGGGCAGCGTGGGGAGCGATCGGGGCATGGAGCGTGCTAGAGGATTCCGTGCGAGCGACGCTCTTGCACGCCGTCGGAATCGGGAGGGTGCGCGAACCATCGTGGGGCTCGCTCTATGCAAGCACGGTGCCAGCCGGGCCCCGCCGCCATCGAGCGTCGTTGTGCAAGGAACCTGTGGAAGAAACCGGGCAACATCTTGCCACCTGGCCAGCCAGCGAGCATCGACCGTCCACGAAAAGGTCGCCTGCCGTCCACGGAATGGTCGTGATGGGGCCTGCCATCCGACGGAGGATCGTGCGTGCCTCGAGGCGAAATGACGACAACGTCCAGAGCCGGACCCTCGCACGCCTTGGGTTCGAGCTAGCGCGAGGATGGCGAGGCCACGTCGATGCCTTCTGAAGAACCACAGAGACCATAGAGACCACAGAGACAGGGTTCTCCGGCGGAATCAGCTGACGAAACGGCGCAATCCCTCCTTCAGCAGCTTGACGTTGCAGTGGATCCACATGTCGTGTCTCACGCTCTTTGGCACTCGCATCCCAGTGCCAAAGAGCGTGAGACACGACAACCGAACCGCGGACGACTCGGTGCCATCGATTGTGAGAGTTCCGGCGGTCGCACGAACCCCGAGTCAAGTGATCGAGCCCAAGCGATAGCGAAGCGCCGCCGGCCGACCTGATTCCCGAGCTGAATCCCGAACAGCCTGCAGACGACTCCACCGAAAACGATGGCCCCCCGATCCCGAGCGAACAGCGCGACGCGCCGACCTTCGCGGAGACACTGGCGCGGATGCGCATCGACCATGAGACTCGGCGCGACGCTGACGCACGTGCGTCA
>CAYSWE010000407.1:0-4961 GCA_964434515.1 uncultured Phycisphaerales bacterium
TCTTTGAAGCCAGGGATGTCACGCCGCACATGGCGAAAGACGAGCGCCAGATGACCACCCTGGCGAAAGATGTTGCAGCGAAAGCGCCCGATCCCCTCGATCGCCACGGCGCGGTCGATGGCACCTTCGGTACGGAACCGTTCCTGGCCCGAGCGCCCCAAGAGCGCCTCCACGTATTTTTTGGCGAACTCCGGGGTAATGGGCTCGTCCGCGACGAAGCGTACCTGGCCCCCCTGTCGAACCGCAGGAAGACCGCCAGTCTTAAGGATGAGGTCGGACGCCCCCTCCTTGACCATGAGCCGCAGCAGCTCCTCGAGCTTGATCATGCTTTCACCTGAAACGCCGGCACGGCGCCTTAGCGCTTATCGACCGTTGGATCGCTACGCTTGTGAAATGCGCTCGAGCAGGGCAGCTGTGAGTTCGCGAAGCCCCTTGTGCGTGACGGCAGAGATCGGCACAACCGGCCTTCCTATCGCCAACTCGAGCTCAGCGCGCCGCGCCTGGGCGGCTTCGGACTCGATCTTGGTCCCGGCAACCAAACTGGGACGAGCGGCCAGGGCCGCGGAGTAGGACTCCACGTCACCCTGCACGACACGCAAGGCTTCGACCGGCTCGGACATCGCCATCTCGGAGCAATCGACGAGGTAGAGCAGCACGCGCGTCCGCTCGATGTGCCGCAGGAACTGGTGCCCAAGCCCCTTGCCCCCGCTCGCCCCCTCGATCAGGCCCGGAATGTCGGCGATCACGAAGCTCTCCGAGACTCCATAGTCGACGATCCCCAGCGAGGGCGCGAGCGTCGTGAATGGGTAGGCCGCAACCCGGGGCCGAGCCTTGGATAGGACCGAGAGCAGGGTGGACTTGCCAGCGTTCGGCAGGCCGACGAGCCCGACGTCAGCGATCAGCTTGACGACGAGTCGCAAACGGCGCGTCTCCCCCGGCATGCCCGGCTCGACCTGGCGCGGCGTCCGGTTGGTTGCCGTAGCGAACGACTTGTTGCCGCGCCCCCGCCTCCCGCCTCGCGCGACGACGACTCGGGCGCCGGGCTCTGCCAGATCCGCGAGCACGTTGTCGCGCTGCGCGTCGTAGACCACGGTGCCCACCGGAACCTTGAGAACGCGGTCCTCGCCGGTGCGCCCCGTGCAGTTCTTGGCGCCGCCTTGGCCACCCTTCTCAGCAGCGAACTCCGCAAAACCGGTAAGCGGATGGAGACTGGACTCGCCGTGGTCGGCCACGAGCACGACGCTCCCGCCGTTACCGCCATCGCCACCGTCGGGCCCACCGCGCGGCACATATTTTTCGCGACGAAACGACAGACAACCGGCACCGCCGTCCCCGCCACGCACCTCGATCTCCAGTTCGTCGATCATGGCTCGCGGTGCCGACAGGCACCGCCATCAGCTCTGGAGGGGATCCACGTGGACCTTGCGGTTTTTCTGAAACCGAACCACGCCATCGGTCAAGGCAAAGAGCGTGAAGTCATTGCCGAGGCCAACATTGTGCCCAGGATGAAACTTCGTCCCGAGCTGGCGCACGATGATCGCGCCAGCCCGAACCCTCTCTCCCGAATACGCCTTGACGCCACGGAACTGTGGATTCGAGTCGCGTGTGTTGTTGGCGGACCCTTGCCCCTTTTTGTGTGCCATCGATCAGCTCCGGATTTCTTTGACCATGGCGCGCACGTAGCGCGCGCGGAAACCAGTCCTGCGCCGGTAGTTCTTGCGGCGCTTGTACTTACCGATGTAGACTTTGTCACCGGCCTGCTCGCCCTCCACCTCGAGCACGACGGAGACACCCGCGACGTAGGGTGCACCGATCTGCGCGCCGCCTCCCTGGGAACCGTCTCCACCGACCAGGCAGACCTTGTCGAGCACGATCTCGTCGCCAGGAGACCAGCTCTCGTTGAAATCCAGTAAGACCGACTCGCCTGGAGTCAGCTTGAACTGGCGGTTCCGGTCCTCGGCGATGGCGTACATGACGTCCTCTTCGTTGCTTCTGGCGTTCAAAAACGGGCGACGAAGCGTAGCGCGCTCGGACAGGGATGCAAGCCCCCGTCGGGGTCGCTACGCGTGGACCCCCAGGCCGGCCGGGATCGCCACCTTGGCCTCACTGCCATCCTGGGTCAGAAAGCGGTAGTGCACGACGTCGACCGGATAGCTGGGCTCGGCGTGCGCCACGATCCGTCGCTCGTAGTGCTGCTCGAGGGATACCAACTCGCCACGCTTGTTGTTGGCGAGAAACTCGCAGACGTCGGGGCTCGCGTAGACCTCGAGGCGCGCATAGTTCGGCAGCTGGGCCAGGGCGCGCACGGCACGCAACACCGACAAGGCCTTGCTCTGCACGGTCCGGATCAGAGACGTTCCCTTACAAAGCGTGCAGGTCTTGAACACCGTCCGCTTGAGTCCTGGCCCAACGCGCTGGCGCGTGAGTTCGAACATGCCAAACTTCGAGATCTTGTTCGCATGGTTGACACGCGCACGATCCCCTTTGAGTTCGGCAATCATTCTCCGCTCGACCTCGCGGCGATGCCGGGCATCGATCATGTCGATGAAGTCGACAATGATGACGCCGCCGAGATCACGCAGCTTGACCTGGCGAACGATCTCCGGGATCGCGTCGAGATTGGTACGATACGCAGTCTCCTCGAGGTTGGTGCCCGGTTTGAATTTGCCCGAGTTGACATCGATGGCGACGAGCGCCTCGGTCTGCTCGATCACAATCGAACCACCGTGGCGCAGGTCCACCTGCGGTTGGTAGAGCTCCTCCACGACAGCCTCGAGCCCAAACGCATGAAACAGAGGGGCGTGCCCCGGGTGGTGCTTGACCCGGTCGACAAACTGCGGCATGAGCTTTCCGACAAAGTCGCGCACGCGGTCGTAGACGGCCTCGTTGTCGATGACAATCTCGTCGATGTCGGGGGAAAACAGATCACGCATCGTGCGCAGGACGAGGTCCGACTCGACGTATAGGGGCGCTGGCGGACGCGTCGAGCGTGCCCGCTGCGTGACGACGCCCCAGAGTTTGGAGAGATACTCAAGGTCACGCTGAAGGTCCTGCGCACTCTTGCCGACCCCGGCGGTACGCACGATGAAGCCGATCCCGCTAGAGCCCACCTGATCCAAATCACGCACGATGCGCTTCAACCGGCGACGCTCGCGCTCGTCTTCGATCTTGCGACTGACGCCGCACTTGGGCAGTGACGGCATCAGCACGAGACTGCGTCCCGGAAGCGACAGATACGTCGTCAGTGTCGGTCCTTTTTGCCCGATGCCCTCCTTGGTGATTTGAACGACGATCTCTTGGCCCTTCCTCAGCAGTTCCTGCATCGGAACTCGGGGCCGCGCGCGACGCTGCTCGGGCGCCCGCTTGCGTCGATCGCCCTTGCCGCCGTCGCCACCCCGCGAACGCGTGCGAGCCTTGCCCAGGTCGTCCACCTTGACGCCGCGCCGGCCGCGACGTGAGCGCGGCTTGGCCGGAGCCTTGCCCTTCGAGTCGACAGCGTCCTCGGAGGCACTGTCCTCGGAGGCACTGTCCTCGGAGGCACTGTCCTCGGAGGCAGCGTCCTTGGATCCGGCTGCCTTGGATCCGGCTGCCACGTCGGCCGAACCACGGCCCTCGTCATTCGACTCCGACCCGGTGCTGTCCGCCGTGCCGGCGGCCGCTGGATCGGACGCGCGCTTACGCCGCCGACGCCGCTTCGACCGAGGCGCCAATTCCTTCGCTTCTGAGGCACTCTCGGTAGCCGCAGCGCCTCCGGCGTCGTCGTCCACGGGCTCGGCATCGGCTGGCGCCGAGGGTCCTCGGCGACGAGCTCGGCGGGCACGCCACCCGGTCAGACCGCCTTCGTCGCCCGAATCCTCGTCGCCGTCAGCATCCGAATCCTCACGCTCGGATGAGCCGTCATCATTCGCCGCGACCGCGGACTCCTCGTCGCGCAAGCCAGCGTCAAAGGCATCCTGCGCATCGTCCTGCGCATCGTCCTGCGCATCCTCCTGCGCATCGTCCTCCTCGGCATCGTCCTCCTCGGCCGCCGCTGGTTGACCCGGCTTCCGGCCCGCGGCCGACCGGTCTACCGGAGCCTCGGCCGCAGCCTCGCCTTCCGACGAACGGGCACCTTCGGAAGAACCGTCGCCGGGGACGCTGTCGTCATCCTCGATCAGAGCGGCGGGGCCATCCTCTCCGGCAACCCGAACACGCCCTTCGAGAATGTCCATCAGATCAACACTCGGGTCAGCGTAGGCAGGCACCACGTCCGACGCATGCAGGAAGCCATTCCGGTTTCCGCCGAAGTTGATGAACGCCGCACCGATACTCGGTTCGATGTTGACGACTTTTCCTTTGTAGATGTTGCCGAGATAGCTCTCGCGGTCAGAGAGCTCGACGTGCAGCTCCTGCAGGGTTCCATCTTTGACGATCGCGATCCGACACTCCTCGGTGTCGTTCGCGTTCACAAGCATGCGTTTCATAGGGGGCACTCCCTAGACAGGAGGCCTTCGCGCTTGAGCGCGCATCTCCGGTTCGATCCGGTGTCCCATTCGCCCGTCGTCGTCGAGGCTCGGCCGCGGCGCGTATCGCCGCGACGTGCATCTCTGTACCACGTATCTCTGTACCACGTGCGGCACAGCATGGAGATGGACGGTCGATCCATCGGGAAGGACGGTGCAACACCAATCCCTGGGTGCGCGCGCAAGGCGGACGGCTTCCGCCTTTCGGAATCTTGGTGAGTCGTAAGATCAATGCGCTGAAATCCATGCGGCCAAGACGCTCAGCTAGTGCGAATGCATCGAGCGTTCGGGGAACGGTCCCCTGCAGCGGGCGAGCCCGGAAGGGGACCCGGTCCCACTATGGCCGAACAGGCGCGAGACTAGCAGATCGAATCGACCGATGCCAGATCTCGCGACCGTATCCGTTCGCGCGCAGTCCGGGCGAGGAGGCCCCCGGCTGCAGGGCTACTTGCCCGGCTT
>CAYSWE010000408.1:0-4954 GCA_964434515.1 uncultured Phycisphaerales bacterium
GTCTGAATCACAATCACCGCGATCCCCAGCCCCATAGCGGTCTCGACCTTCTTCGAAACCGCCAAGAACGTGCACATCCCGAGAAAGAAAGAGAGCGCGAGGTTCTCGACAAAGACGGACTTGACGAACAGTCCTAGGTAGTGCTCCAACATGCTAACTCTTCCCTACCTGGTCCGGCTTGAGCGTGCGCAGCCCCCAGATGAACATCGCGATCAAGAAGAACGCGCTCGGTGAAATCGTCATGAGACCGTTCGGGACATACCACCCGCCTTCGTTCGTCGTCTGCAGCACGGTGTAGCCCAGCAGCTTGCCCGACCCGAGCAGCTCCCTGAAGAACGCAACCGTGATGAGCACCACGCTATAACCAATCCCGTTGCCAATCCCGTCGATCGCGCTCAGGCCCGGTGGATTCTTCATCGCGAAGCCTTCGGCGCGCCCCATGACAATGCAGTTCGTGATGATTAGACCGACGAACACCGTGATCTTCTTGTAGGTGTCGTAGGCATATGCCTTGAGCACCTGCTCCACGACAATCACCAAGGACGCGATGATCGTCATCTGCACGATGATCCGGATGCTGCTCGGGATGTGTTTCCGAATCGCCGCTACCGCGGCATTCGACAGGGCCGTGACGAGGATTACCGCGATGCACATCAGCAACGTCGGGGCAAGCTGTGTCGTCACGGCAAGCGCCGAACAGATGCCAAGCACCTGCAGCGCAATCGGATTGTTATTGAGGATCGGCCCGACCAAGACCTCTTTTGTCCGCTTGTCCATGTGTTCCTACGTGCCGTGCCCAAAGTAAGGTCCAAGGCCGTGCGGCCCGAGCCAGTAACGGATCATCCCATCCACACCACGCGTCGTCATCGTCGCGCCGGACAGCCCGTCCGCTTCGTGCTCGGTCTTGGCGTGACCGACTCCCTTCAGAACACGGAAGTCGTAGTTGCCGCTTGCGTCGAAGAGCTTCTTGCCGGGGAACTGCGCCCGCCACCGTGGGTTTTCGACTTCGCCGCCAAGCCCCGGTGTCTCTCCCTGTTCGTAGTAGACAATCCCCTTGATCGTCGTGCGGTCTGCCGCCACGGCCAAGAAGCCATACATCGTCGACCACAGCCCCTTTCCATAGATCGGCAGCACGTAGGAGACGAGCTTGCCGTCCACGACGTGCTTGTAGACGACGGCACGCTTGGCGCGATGCTTGATGCCAGCGCTGTCCAACTTGGGCGGGATGGTAACACAGCTAGCCGGCTTCTTGGCTTCTGCGACCGCATCATAGGCCGCAGCTTCGGCGCCGGTCGCGACGACTTTGCCCGTCGCGAGATCGACCAACTCCACCTGGATCTGCTCGAACAGCTTGTCGATGTCGACCTTCTGCCCGGGCTCGGCCAAGCCAGCAGCGATCAGGACGTTGTACTGCTTGAACTGCCGCGCGTTCTTCTCTTGCCGGCCACGCAGACCGACCGCCGCGGCCGACACGAGCACCGAACAAACGACGCAGAGCGTAACAGCGACGAACAGAACCTTGCCAGTGCTATCGTTCTTCATCACGCCCCCCCGCTGCTCTCGGCGCTCCGCAACGCACGACGCCGGATGTTCGCCCGAACGACGTAGTAGTCGATTAGAGGAGCGAACACATTGCCGAACAGAATCGCCAACATCACGCCCTCTGGATAAGCTGGATTGAGCACACGCACCATGATCGACATGAAGCCGATCAGGACGCCGTAGATCCACTTTCCGACATTGGTCATGGCAGCGGACACAGGATCCGTCGCCATGAACACCAAACCAAACATCAGCCCGCCGGAGCAGAGGTGCCAGATCGGCGACATCTGGAACATCGGGTTGGTCTCGCTGCCAATCCCGTACAAAACGCCCGAGAACGTCATCGAACCCAGCAGAACGGCAGCCATGATGCGCCACGATCCGACGCCGGTCAGGATCAAGAAGACGGCTCCCAGCAAACACGCGAGCACCGAAGTCTCGCCCATCGATCCCTGCACGGTTCCGAGGAACGCCTCGCCCAGCGAGTAGGTCGACGTCACGGCGTCCATGCCCTTCTGCGCGCAGGCACCCAGGATCGTCGCGCCACTGAAGCCGTCGGCCGCAGTCCAGATCGCGTCACCGGAGATCTGCGCCGGATAGGCAAAATAGAGGAATGCGCGCCCTGTGAGCGCCGGGTTGAGGAAGTTCTTGCCGGTGCCGCCGAACACCTCCTTGCCGATCACCACGCCGAAGGAAACGCCGAGGGCAACCTGCCAGAGCGGGATCGTCGGCGGCAGCGTCAGCGGAAAGAGCATGCCGGTGACCAGGAAGCCCTCGTTGATCTCGTGCTTGCGCACCGTGGCGAACACGGCCTCCCAGAAACCGCCCGTGATGTTGCACACGAGGAACACGGGCAGGAACCAGAGCGCGCCGTGCGCGAGGCAGGCAAACAGACTCGTCGGATCATAGCCGACACCAAGCCCGTCAAGGACCGCCCCGCGCCAACCCCCAGCCGTCGTCGACCCGAGCGCCTGCATCGCCTCATTGGCTTGCAGACCGGTATTGTACATGGCCATGAACACGCATGGGATCAGCGCCCATGCCACGGTCATCATCATGCGCTTTAGGTCGATCGACTCTCGCACATGCGAGGCGCCGCGCGTCACGCTCCCCGGTGTGTAGAGGAACGTGTCGATCATCTCATAGAGCGGATAGAGCTTCTCGAGCTTCCCGCCCTTTTGAAACGGCTTGCCGAGCTTATCGAGCAGACCTCGCAACATGCTTAGCCTTCCTCCTCAATAAGAGTCAGGTTCGCGCGAAGGAGCGGACCATACTCGGTTTTCCCAGGGCAAACGAACGTGCACAATCCGAGGTCCTCCTCGTCGAGCTCGAGCGCACCAAGCTTCTGCGCCTGGTCGGTATCGCCAGAGAGCAACGCCCGCAGCAGAAACGTCGGTAAGATATCGAGCGGCATGACCTTCTCGAAGCTGCCGATAGGGACCATCGCCCGCCGGCTGCCGTTGATTGCGGTCGTGAATGGAAACCGTTTCTTGGCACGGTGCAACGCCGACACAAAGACGTTCTGCACCGAATACATGTCGGCACCAGGCCGATGCCAACCCAAGAAAACGCGTTTGCGCCCCTCTCGCAGCGCGGACACCTGCAGATGGTAGCGGCCAAGATAGACGGTGACCTCCGCCCCGTCCGCGGGCACGGCATCCCCCGAAAGCACCGACCCGGAGATGATGCGAACGTCGCGACGCCCGTCCACTTCGAGCCCGTCCACTTCATCGTGCATCGCCGTATCGAGCCGAGCGCCAAGCCGCATCTGGACCAGACGGGGCCGCACCATCGCCGGCCCGCCCAAAGCGATGACTCGATTCGGATCGACGGTGCCGGTCCGCAACAAGCGGCCAATGGCAATCGTGTCCTGGTAGTTCGCGTGCCAAACGGAGCGATGCGCACTAACCGGCGCCAGCATATGAATGTGCGTGCCCACCAAGCCCGCGGGATGCGGCCCAGCGAACGTGGCATGCGTAACGCCCGGCAGGTCGGCCCCGGGCGCCGCTTTGCCGGGCCGTGTCGTGAGATACAGACTTCCGCTCGTGAGCTTGGTGAGCGCCTGGAGGCCGAGCGAGAAATCCGCCGCTGCGCCGTCCAGGACCACGGCCGGATCGGCCCCGAGCGGGTTGGTGTCGGCAGCATTGACGAAGATTGCGCCTGGCTCGCTTGCTGGGTCCGCGACATGACTGAACGGACGCGCCCGCAGACTCGTCCACAGTCCCGATGCCAACAGCAGGTCGCGGATCTCCTCACGGCTGGCTCGATCCACCGTCGTGCCGTTGCTCAACGCGTGATGCTCGGCGTCGTCCCCGTCCAGGCGAACCACGACGGACAGAAACCGCCGCTTGGCGCCGCGGTGCACCGCCACGACTTCGCCACAGCCGGGCGAGGTGAACGGCACGCGAGACTTTTTGTCCAAGAACAGCGTCTGTCCGAGCTTGACGCGATCCCCGGCCTTGACCTGCATCGTCGGCTTCATGCCGACGTAGTCCCGCCCGAGCACCGCAACCGTCTCCGGCGCAAGGACGCCATCGACCTTCTGCTCCGGCTCGCCCGTAATCGGCAAGTCGAGCCCTTTCTTGATCTGAAAATGCAGCGGAGTCATGCCTATTCGCGGGCGTGACCCGCGTGCAGTGTCGCCTCGACAGTGCCGCCCAGAAACGAAGCGGCTTGAGATGGGGCACCTCGGAGCGGCGATTTTTCGGCCAGCGATGCTACGTCGCGGGAGGGGAAAATCAAGCAAACGGAACGAGCGGATCACGTGCGACAAACCGCGCCAGCACAAGCGCTTGCAACGAAGCCCAGCGACGGGATGTCACCATGGCCTCGTGTGTGGTCTATTACGCGAAAGAGATCCTCGGTTCCTCGAGACCCTGCCCATGACGCCGATCGACGCCAACACACCTGAGCCTTCCGCCGCGCATGCCGAGCCCGAACCGACGCCAACACGGTCCGGCACGGCACTGCTCCTCGTCGCGATCGCACTCGCGATCACCGCCCTGGAGTTCGCCTATGGCTGCACCGCGGTGACCATCGCGCATGCCATCGTCATCCTTGCGACGGTCGCGCTCAGCCGGCGCCTCCCAGACAGGCCCGCGCAAGCAGCCGAGAGCGAAGGCCTCCATCCATCGTTCGTCCTGGTCCCACTCGGCGCCGCGGCCTTCCTCGGCATCGCCATCCCTCTGCTCATCAACGCTAGCGCGTCGCAACGGGGGCTCGGAACACCGGCGGCAGGCCGAAGCGCCGCCATCGGCGGCACCGCGCTCCAGCAAGCGCTCTTTGGTCCGGGCCTTTTGATCGTCGTGGGAATCGTCCTCGCGGGGCTCGCGGTGGCCCTGCTCGGACGCGGACGAGAGTCATGATCTCGCCGACCTGGGGACTCCTGCTTGGCGCAGCGCTCGTCTCGTTG
>CAYSWE010000409.1:0-4922 GCA_964434515.1 uncultured Phycisphaerales bacterium
TGCCATCGAAGAGCGCATCGAGCGGCATCCGTGACTCCCACAGAGCGATCGCCGACTCCAGATCCCCGCGTCGGACTAGACAACGCATCAGCATGCGCAAGCCACTCCGCACACGAGACCCATCCGTCAGCTTCGGCGAGGCCTGCCGTGTCGTCAGTGCTGCCCGAAGCCAGCGTTCGGCCAAGTCCACGTCGCCTTCGTGCTCGGCGAGCTCCGCACAGGCGGCTCCAGCACCCGCAGCAATCAGCCGCTGCACGATCTCAGGCCGCTGCTCGAGAAAGCGGACCAGCAGTCGCGCCTGAAATGGCTGCATTCGGGTGACGTAGCGTAGGCTCCGCGCCGCGACGTCCTTTGGATTCTTCTCGATCGCTTGGAACAGGCGCGCCAGGTCGGCGTTCTGGTCGAGATAGAGCATCAAATCCAGTCGGCCATCTTCCGGAATCCGTTTCGCCAAATCGAGCCAACGCGCACGCATATCCGGACGACTGCGAGATACCAAACGACGCTGGTAGAGCAAGACGAACAATGTCGGCCAAGGAACGTTGAGCGTGGCGAGCCGCTCGAGGATCTTGACGCCAACTTTGCGTTCCGGCGTCGCAACCGCCTGCGTCAAGCACCAGGCATAGGCATACTGTAGCCAAAACGAACTCGGGAAGCGTCGCAGACCGGCCTCGACCAATGCGCGCTTGCGACCGAGCTCATTGACCAGCCGCGCCTCCAAGTAAAGCGGCTCAGCGCGATCTGGGTACTGGCCCTTGAGACGGGCAACCTGCGCCCAAGCAAGTCCAACGCGGCCACGCTCGCGAAGATCGTTGTGCCGCAGGCGCCAGGCCGGAACGAACAGCGGGTCCCGGCGCAGCAGGTCGTCCACGATCACGCGCGCCTCCTCGCCCCGACCATGATCCAACAGCGACTCGGCTTCTGCGACGCGGCGCCACACATCGACGTTGCGGGCCTCGGGAGGACGCGCAGCCACGAGACCGAGCGACCGACCTCCGCGTGTCGACAGACAGCCAACGAGTGGCAGCGCGACGAGCGCACACAAGATCGATGCACCGAGCCTCGGCGAGTCGTAGAACCGTCTCATCAGGCGCAGCTCCCGTCGACCGACGCATCGAGAAAACCTCCGAACAACCAGCACCGACCGATGCTACGAAGGTAGGTGTCGGAAAGTTCAACTGCATCCGCCATCTCTGCAATGCCCAGTCCAGCCACCGGACTCTTTGCCGAGCGACCACCGCAGAGTTTGGCTGCCACGACGGCCTCGACCTGGTCGAGGCAGCCAGCATGCAGCAAATCCGCCACCAAGCCCCCGCCGCCCTCGACGACAACGCGGCGACAGCCGTCGGCGTGCAACGAGCGGAGCATTTCCGGGAGATCGAGGCCCGGACGCGAAGCCCCTGGGTAGCGAGCAGGAGTGATCGGAACGACCTCGGCGCCGGCCGCCACGAGCGCTGCGCGCGCCGCTTCGGAACTGTCCTTGGCAACGAAGACTCGAACCGGCCCAGCGCGTGTCGTCGCGAGCAGACGTGCACGAGTCGGGAGCGCCGCTTCGGGATCGACGACGACGCGCAGTGGTGTCGGACCAGGAAAGCGGCGCGTCGTGAGCTCGGGGTCATCGGCCAGCGCGGTGCCAATCCCAACGACCAGGGCGTCACAAGACGCACGAAGCTCATGCGCATAGCCCAACGAGTGCTCATCACTGATCCACTGCGACGAACCGGTGCGGGTCGCGGTCTTGCCGTCAAGGGTCATGGCCCACTTCGCCAAGACCCAGGGACGCGAACGCAGCAGTTCGAGCCGAAAGCGGCACAAGAGATCGTCGAGCACAGGAAGATCAAACGGCCCGTCGACCGCGATTCCCGCGGCTGCCAGCGTCGCAAATCCCTTGCCCTCGTGACGTGGATCCGAGTCCCTGGCGCCGATGAGAACGCGCTCGATCCCCGCATCGATGAGCAATTGCGTGCACGGCGGTCGCTTCTTGTTGGGGCCGATCGAGCTGCACGGTTCGAGCGTGACGACCAGCGTGTCCGGCTCGGCGCCGTGCGCGAACGCGTCTTCGAGCGCCCGCTCCTCGGCGTGAGCGCCACCGTAACGAGCGTGCCAACCTTCACCCACGACGCGGTCGCCGCACAGCGCGAGCGCACCCACGCACGGGTTCGGCTCGACCGCGCCGCGCCCTCGCGCGGCCAGTGCGGCCGCCCGTCCGAGCAAAGCGCCGGGATCGAGTTCGACCGGATCAGACGGCAAACTCGAGCTCATGGCGCTCGTCTTCCGTGACCAGCTCGCCGGTCAGGCTGTAGGCCGTCGCTTCGAGAACACGCACGGAAACGTAGCGGCCCGTCAGCGCCGCGTCGGCATTGGCGAAGTGCACGATCCGGTTTCGAGGCGTGCGCCCCGTGTAGCGGTCCGCGCGCTTCTTGCTCGGCCCCTCGACCAGAATGTCCATGGTCTGCCCCACGAGCAGCGCGTTCTTCTCCGCCGAAATGCGACGCTGCACTTCGAGCAGCTCGGTGTTGCGACGCTGCTTGACGTCGTCGGGAACGTCGTCGGTCATGGTGTCGGCGCTCAGCGTGAGCGGCCGCGGCGAGTAACGAAAGACGAACGATTGCGAGAAGCGCGCCTGCTCCATGAGCCGCACGCTGGCCGCGTGCTCATCGTCGGTCTCGCCAGGGAACCCGACGATGAAGTCCGCCGCAAACTCCATGTCCGGGATCAACGACCGCAGGTCGCCGACGCGGGCGAGGTAACGTTCCACCGTGTATTTGCGCTTCATGCGGGCCAACACATCGTTGCTGCCCGACTGCGCCGGGAGATGGAAGTATCGGCTCACACGC
Organism: uncultured Phycisphaerales bacterium; assembly: GCA_964434515.1. Classification (GTDB taxonomy): domain Bacteria; phylum Planctomycetota; class UBA1135; order UBA1135; genus CAYSWE01. Next base: position 2,838 of record CAYSWE010000409.1, read on the forward strand.
GGCAGCGCCGCCATGCACTCCATGAGGCGCGGGGTCAGCCAGTTGGGGTGCGACGTGATGAACGCGATCCGACGCAACGCCGGAATGCGATGCAGCTCGCAAAGGAGCAGCGCAAGGTCGGTGCCCTTCGCCAGGTCGTGGCCATAGGCATTCACCGTCTGGCCGAGCAGCGTGATCTCGGTCACGCCATCGACTGCGAGTCGCTCGACCTCTCGGACAATCTCGTCCACAGGCCGGCTCACTTCTGGCCCGCGCGTGCGCGGCACGATGCAGTAGCTGCAGGGCATATTACAGCCACGGATGATGTTGACGAACGCCTGGGCTCGATTCGGTCGCAAGCCAACGTTGCGCTCGATGTCGTCGCCGGTCGCGCCGTCGCCGGTCGCAACGACTCCCGCCCGGGTCTCGCGGATGCGTTCGATGTGCAGGTCGATCGCGCCGAAGTCCATGGTTCCACACACCAAGTCCACGTGCGGCATCTTCTCTCGCAGCCACGCTTGGTGTTCCTGCGCCATGCAGCCCAGGACGCCGAGGATCAGCCCGGGCCGCGCCCGCTTGCGTGCCTTGAGCGCGCCGATGCGTCCCCAGACCCGATCCTCCGCATGTTCTCGGATCGAGCACGTGTTGAGCAGGATGACATCGGCATCGGCCTCGTCCTCGGTCGGCACGTAGCCGGCCTCAAGCAAGCGACTGCCGACCAGCTCGGTATCGAGCTTGTTCATTTGGCAGCCGTAGGTCACGACGTGGAATCTGCCCTTTGGCTTCGAAGGTTTGCTCATGCGGTTTTCGTGCTTGTCCCGCGGCGGATCATACGTGAACCAGTCCACAGCGTGATCCAGATTATCGAGCTCCGGTGCAACGTAGTCCCGTGCACTCGCAACGGACCCCGCTCGGCCGGCAGCTTGGGCGGAACTAGCCGCACGGTTCGCGGTTTTCGTTCGTTCGCTGACACTGCGTCCTTCGCTCCTGTGGATTCGATTCACGCATCTCCCAGGAGTCAGGCATGCAAGACCAGCGCGTTTGGACACGACTACCCCTTCCCATTCTCCACTGCGGCATCGCCCTCTCGTGCCTGGTTCTCCAGCCGGGCGCGCAGACCACGATTCCCAACGGCAATGCCTCGCCGCCCGGGAATGCCATCAGCAATCTGCCGTTTGGCGAGAAGGGTGAGGTTCGCGCACAATACCTCTACGAAGCGTCGACGTTCGCCAGCTCGTCGGTCGTGATCCACGACCTAGGTGTCATCACGGCATCGACTCGCGGGTTGCCTGGAAAACGAGGATTGGACTTGGAGATTCGCATGTCGACCAGCCCACGGACCGTCCGCTCGATCTCGTCCAAGTTCGCACAGAACCCCGGCCAGGACGAGGTCACCGTCTTCCGATCGCGCAGCACGAATCTCCCCCCCATCGCCGGGCTCGGTCGCCTCTCCTTGCGCGCGCATTTCAAGCTCGACCGCAAGTTCCTCTACCGACCGGCGAAGGGTTCGCTGCTCATCGAGTATCGAGTCAAGAAGGCGCCCGCCGGCTCCTACACGCTTTATCAGGAACAAGCGCGACGACCGTTCGGGCGACTGATCGGCCACGGCTGCATGGGCATCCGTCAGCGCGTCTCTGGCAACGCGGGAACGGCACCCAACAGCACTCTGGTGTTCGAAGCGTCCGGGCTGCCAGCGAACTCAATGACGGTCCACGTTCTCGACCTTGTCATCAGCCACCCGCCGAGGAAGCTCTCGACTGGCTGCACGCTCTACATCAATCCATTCGCGCAGTTTCGACCAGTCACTCGCCGCGCCAACGGCACCGCCGAGGTGCACTGGCCGTCGGGTCTGCTCTACTTGGGTTCCGGCATCGCGCCCGTCTTCGGACAGTTCGTATCGCGGACTCAGTCCCGAATGCTCACAAGCGACGCGCATCGCGTGGACATCCGGGGCATCCAACGCGTTGCCAGCGTGGTCTCGCGCTCGTTGTCCGCGAACACGGGAAAACTAGACTACGGAACAGCGCTCGTGCACCAGCTGCGCTGACGCACACGCAAGCAGCACCTCATAACCTGGGGCAAGATTCGCGTCACGACACGAAACAG
>CAYSWE010000410.1:0-4917 GCA_964434515.1 uncultured Phycisphaerales bacterium
AGCGCCACGACCGCGTGTGACCCACGCGTCGTGGAAGCGATGGTGCCGTTCTTTACGGCACATCCCGGCAACGCCGCGAGCCGCTCCCATTCGTTCGGCTGGGCCGCCGAAGAGGCCGTGAGCAACGCTCGTCAGCAGGTCGCCGACCTGCTGCACGCTTCGCCAAAGGAGATCATCTTCACGTCGGGAGCCACGGAGAGCGACAACCTCGCCATCAAAGGTGTCGCCGAGATGTATGGCAGCAAGGGCAAACACATCATCACGTGCGTCACCGAGCACAAGGCGGTGATCGACACCTGCAAGCAGCTCGAGACACGCGGCTTCGAGATCACTTGGCTCGGCGTGAATCCCGACGGGCGGATCCGCCTCGGCGAACTCGAACGCGCGATGCGCGACGACACGATCCTCGTGACACTGATGGCGGCCAACAATGAGACCGGCACGGTCCACCCGCTCGTAGAGATCGGTGCGCTCTGCAAGAAGCGCGGCATTCTGTTTCACTGCGACGCCACGCAAGCGATCGGCAAGATCCCGATCGACGTCGAGGCGCTCGGCATCGACCTGCTCTCGCTGTCGGCACACAAGATCTACGGTCCCAAGGGGGTCGGCGCGCTCTACGTCCGGCGTCGCAAACCACGTGTGCGCCTGACCGCGCAGATGGACGGCGGTGGACATGAGCGCGGCATGCGCTCGGGGACGCTCAACGTCCCCGGCATCGTCGGCCTCGGCAAAGCCTGCGCGATTCTGAGCGAAGAGATGGATCAGGACATTGCGCACTACGAAACCCTGCGAAGCGCCCTCGAGCGCAAGTTTCGCGCTGGCCTCGACCACGTGCACGTCAACGGCAGCGCCGAGCACCACTTGCCCAACTTACTCAACATCTCGTTCGAGTTCGTCGAGGGCGAATCGCTGCTGATGGGCATCAAGGACGTCGCCGTGTCTTCGGGCTCGGCCTGCACTTCGGCAAGCCTCGAGCCCAGCTATGTGCTCCGCGCGCTTGGACTCAACGACGAGTTGGCCCACTCTTCGATCCGGTTCAGCCTCGGCCGATTCAACACGATGGCCGACGTCGACTACACGGCGGACCTGGTGATTGGCGCGGTCCGCAAGCTTCGCGAAATGTCGCCACTCTATGAAATGGCAATGGATGGTGTCGACTTGACCAAGGTCGAATGGGACCATCACTAACGAACATCGCAACCAAGTAGAACTATCATGGCTTATAGCGAAAAGGTCATCGACCATTACAATAACCCACGCAACGTTGGCAGCCTCGACAAGAAGGAGGACAACGTCGGCACCGGGCTCGTCGGCGCACCCGAATGCGGCGACGTCATGAAGCTGCAGATCGAGGTGGACGAGGAGTCCGGCAAGATCGTCGACGCCAAGTTCAAAACCTACGGCTGCGGCTCGGCGATCGCTTCTTCTTCGCTCGCGACGGAGTGGGTCAAGGGTCGCACGGTCGACGAGGCGCTCGAGATCAAGAACACCGACATCGTCGAGGAACTCTCGCTGCCGCCGGTCAAGATCCACTGCTCGGTCCTGGCCGAGGATGCGATCCGCTCGGCGATCGAAGACTACAAGAAGAAGCAAGCTCAGAAGAAGCAGGCCCAAGAAAACGACGCGACCGCCGAATCGCCGGCCGGCTAGCGAGGCAACGATGGAAGCAAACACGACGAATGCCGCGAAGGACGGCGAGAAGGAGGCGATCCTCCAGGCGCACGACCTATCCGAGCAGGTGCAGCCGCTGCCGGCCGCGCCCGGGCGCGGCGTCGCTTTGACCGAGCGAGCCGCCCAAGAGGTCAAGCGCATCATCGAAGAAGAGGGCCTGCCCGCGAACACCTGCCTGCGCGTCGGCGCCAAGGGCGGCGGCTGCTCGGGTTTCAGCTATGTGCTCGACTTCGACAAGCAGGGTGCCACGGAGTTCGACGTCGCCTATGAGTCACACGGCGTCACCGTGCTGATCGACAAGAAGAGCGAGTTCGTCATGGCCGGGACCACGGTTGACTTCAACGGTGAACTGCTCAACCGCGGTTTCGTCTTCCAGAACCCGACGGCGACTGGTAGCTGCGGTTGCGGGACGTCGTTCTCCGTCTAGAAGCCGGACAGAAGGACGCTCCTTGGATCACTTCGCGTTGCTCGACTTGCCGCGTAGTCCGCGCCTCGATCCGGAGACTGTGGAACAGCAGTTCTTCCGAAAGAGCCGCGAAACACACCCCGACCTCGCGACCGACGACGCGGCCAGCGAATCGGCCGTCTTGTTGCAAGCGGAGCTGAACGAAGCCTTCCGCGTGCTGTCGAAGCCCTGGACCCGCTATGCCTACCTGGCCGAACTGCTGCAGCCAGGCGTCATGACCAACACCAAGAAGCTCCCACCGACATTCCTGATGCAGGCCATGGAGTTGTCCGAAGCGGCCGCCGAAGTGCGCGGCGACGACGCCCGTGCCACGCTGCGCCAGCGGCTCACGGCCGAGCGCGAGGAACTGCGCCAAGCTGCCGAGGAGGCGCTGGTTGCCGGTGACGCGACGACCGCGGCCGGCGCCTGCCACCGCGCCCGATACTACGACCGCGCCCTTGAAACCCTCGCCCGCGTCGACCACTCAGCATCGACCAACACGGTAGATCCCAACCAGACCTGAAATGCCCACGAGCAGCAACGCCCACAGCAGCGCCGAACGGAAGATCCCGATTCTCGGCATCGACCTCGGCACGACCAACAGCCTCTGCGCGATCCCGACTGCGGATGGTCCCGAGGTGCTTGGTGGCCTGCTGCCGTCCGTCGTGGCCATCCTCGCTGACGGAACGATCCTCGTCGGCGAGAGCGCGAAGGCGCTCGCGTTCGACACACCCGAGCGTGTGATCCATTCGGTCAAGCGCCTCATTGGTCGCAGCGTGAGCGAACTGCGCGTCGAGGCGGCTCGGCTGCCGTACGCAGTGCTCGAAGGGCCCAACGGCCAGGCGCGGGTGCGCATCGCACTCGATGGCCGGGACGGCCGGCCAGCGTTCCGTGATTTCAGTCCGGAGGAGATCTCGGCCCTGATTTTGCGCGAAGTCGTGCGGCGCGCCTTCTTGTCGCTCGAACTCCCGGCCGACACTGCGGCGCGCGCGGTCATCACCGTCCCAGCCTATTTCGACGAGGCGCAGCGGCAGGCCACCAAGCGCGCCGCCGAGCTCGCCGGCATCGACGCCATCCGTCTCGTCAACGAACCGACCGCGGCGTCGCTCGCCTACGGAGTCGATCGGAGCAAGGACGGCACCGTCCTGGTATACGACCTGGGCGGCGGCACCTTCGATGTCTCCGTCCTCAAAATCCGCGAAGGGATCTTCCGCGTGCTCGCGACGCACGGCGACACACAACTCGGCGGCGACGACATCGACCGAGCGATCCTCGACAGCATCCTGACCAAGCTGCGCGAGGCAACCACCGCAGCGCTCGACGCCGACGCCCGCGTCCTCGCGACGTTGCGCCAATCGGCCGAGGGACTCAAGCGGCGGCTCTCGAGTGACCAGGTCGCCGAGCTCTCGATCGACACGGGCAGCGGGCAGAGCTTCGTGTTTCGCCTAACGCGCGCCCAACTCGAGACGCTGATCGCCACCGACCTCGACCGTACGATGCAAAGCGTCGATGCGGCGCTGCGCGACGCCGAGCTGTCGGTGGAGCAGATCGACGAGGTCATCCTGGTCGGCGGCTCGACGCGGATCCCCGCGGTGCGCGAGCGGCTCGCGAGCAAGTTTGGCAACCCGCCGCACACCGAGATCGATCCGGACCTCGCCGTCGCCCTCGGTGCGGCGCGCCAAGCCGGAGTCCTTGCGGGCGAGAGCACGGACGTGTTGCTGCTCGACGTGGTCCCACTGAGCCTCGGCATCGAGACGCTCGGCGGCGCCTTCAGCAAGCTCATCCTGCGCAACTCGACCGTGCCGTGCTCGGTGACCGAAGAGTTCTCGACCCAGGTGGACTCGCAGACCGGCATCGACCTGAACATCTACCAAGGCGAGCGCGAGCTCGTGGCCGATTGCCGTCGCATCGGCACGTTCAAGCTGACCGGGATTCCGCCGATGGCAGCAGGGTTGCCGCGGGTTGCGGTGACCTTCACGCTCGACGCGCAGGGCCTGCTCCGCGTCACGGCGCGCGAACTACGGTCCGGCCAGACCGCCAGCATCGAGGTCCTGCCGACGCTCGGAATCTCCGAGACCGAGGTCAAGCAGATGATCCGCGATTCGATCGAGCAGGCCCAACACGACATCGTCGCGCGCGAAGCGCTCGATGTACGTAACAAGGCCAAAGCCGTCGTCCGGGGTACGCGCGAGGCACTCGAGCGCGGCGGCGACGGGCTGGCCCCGGAGCAGGCCTACTCGATCAAGAAGGGGCTCGCCAAGGTCGAACGCCTACTCGAAGGCGACGACGTGCCAGCGCTCGACGCTGCGCTGGAGTCGCTCTCGTCCATGACCATGCTGCTCGCCGACGACCTGATCGGCGCCGCGATCCGCAACGCGCTACAACCGGAGCCGTCATGACCGTCGAAGTCCAGTTCACCGACGTAGACCAGGACGAATCCAAAGTCGTCCGAGGCCAACCCGGCGAGAGCCTGCTCGACATCGCTCTCGCCAATGACATCGAACTCGACCACGCCTGCGGCGGTGTCTGTGCCTGTTCGACCTGCCACATCAAAATACACGCCGGCGCCGAACTGCTGACCGAAGCCTCCGAAGACGAAGAAGACCAACTCGACGATGCCCGCGACGTCTCGCTCGAGTCACGCCTGGGCTGCCAAGCCCACATCCTCCCCGATGCCAACGGCAAGATCATCGTGTCGATCCCTGCCTGGAACGTGAACGCCGTGCAGGAGGGCCACGGGTAGAAACCCGGCCGAAAACCCTGCATGGCTGCGACGCCCGCTAGCACGCACCCTGCAAAGC
>CAYSWE010000411.1:0-4869 GCA_964434515.1 uncultured Phycisphaerales bacterium
CGAACCGCCCGAGCACGTCCTCGACGAGCTTGCGCGGAGACGAAGAATCCGCGATCGCACTGAGCATCGCGACGCCGTGCACCCCGGCCCCTAGGACCTCGTCTAGGTTCGCCGACGTCACTCCGCCCAGGGCATAGACCGGGACTCGGCTGCGCCGTACAAGCCGCTCCAAACCAACCAGTCCCAAGGGAGCCGACGCCGGCATGCCGCGCTTGCGGACTGGGAAGACCGGCGAGACGAAAACGAAATCGACCGGGCCGGCGGCAGCCTCGTCCAGCTCGTGCTCGTCATGCACGGACCGGCCGACCAGCTTGGTCGCCGGCAGCAGCGTGCGCGCCACGCGTGGTTCGAGCGACCCGCCACCAAGATGCACGCCATCGGCTGGCGAACCCTGAACGACGTCGATCCGATCGTTGACGAGCAAAACGCCACGCCCCACCGGAAGAATGCGACGGAATTCCTCGACCGCGCGGGCCAGATCACGCGCGAACGACGCCTTCTCGCGCAGCTGAAAGCCACGCAGCCCACCCGCTACGCAGGCCGCAAGCGTCCGGAACAGTGGCTTGCCAAGCCCCCGTCCGGGACTGATCCAGAAAAGCTTCGGCAGTGCAACGCCGCTCATGACCCCGTCTCATTGCGCGGCTGCTCGTGGGCCGCTTGAACCTCGAGAAAAAAGCCGAGGTCGCGCACGATCGCGCGAAAATCCTCGATCCGAACACCCGGGCGCACGATCACGGCACCGGCCGCGTCGCGCTGCGTCAGGTCGCGAATGCGCTGGTTTTCGAGCAACCGCTCGAGCGCCTGTGGCTGCGACGCGCTGAGGCGACGGCGCGCACTCGCCAACGTCAATGCACCAGCGCGATCTCCCCAATCGCGAAGACTAAACAGGACATTCTGCGGTAGCGGCGTGCGGCATCGGTCGGTCAAGACCTGGAGGATCTCACTCAACCCCATCCCATCGGCCAGCGCTGCGCGGACGGATTCTTCACTCAGCTCGAAGCGATACAGTCGATCCGAAGCCACTCGTTTGCTGAAACGATCCAACGTGTGCACGAGTTGATAGGCGTCCGCATCCGGAAACAGCAAGATCTCGAAGTCGGGGTTCACGACCAGCGTGGAACGCGCACCCGCTGCATCCTGCGCCGGCGAGCCCGCCAAGAGCGACGCGCCAAGTCGCGACAGGCGGAGTGCCACCGGCCCGCCACTGCCGTTGCCCGGCGATCCGATGTAGCCAAAGTCGACGAGCCCAAGCAGGTGCAACCGGCACCGCATCCAATGAAACAGATTCCAGGCCAGTTTCTGCAGGTCCTCGAGCACGCCGAAGGACCCTCGCTCACGGCGATCCGCGAAGAACTCTTCGACGCCCTGTCCCGCCAGCTGGGTCAGGTAGCTGTTGCGGGCGAGAAACGGAACGTACATGGCGCCGTAGCTCTGCTCGGCCTCGATCCGACGGAGGAGCCGCAGCAGAATGCGGCGCAGCCGGACCTGATGGAAAGGCTCGCCGCCGCATTCGGCGTCCTCGATCGCGAACGCTAGCAGGTCCTTGAGCTTGTCCTCGAGTTCGCGCTCCTCGAACACGTGTCCGAGATCCGAGAGCCGCAGAGTTCGTTCGCCGGTCCGTTCGATCAACCTGCGACTGCGAGCGAATCGGTAGATGAACCGGAATGCGTTTTCTGGGTCCTCTCCCTCGCCTGCGACGAGTTGGGTCATCATGCGCTTCTTCGTCGCTTTGAAGATTTCCCCCTGCGCCGTGAAGCGGACCGAGTTGCCGTCGACGTAGCCGAGGAAGCGCATGACGTTGGTCACGAGATCGACTCCCGCAACGCGCCACTCGACCCGCGCGGGGTCAGCCTCGGCCGTCGACTGTGCGTGCGCAGCGGCGCGCAGCCACACCAGACTGACCTCATGGAACACGCAGAGCGCATCCTCGTCGATGTCGATGCCGTAGCGACGCAAGTCCACGCGACCAACCCGTCCGAGGAGCGCCTCTTCGAGCAGGGAGCCAAGGTTCGCCCGCGCGAACGCGCCCTCGTCGCCGCGGGTCTTGACGTAGAGGCTCCGCGGCAGGCAGCCACCGAAACGCACGATCGCCGTCTCGACGAGTTCGCGCACATCTTCGGGCAAGCGCGCCACGCGCTTCTGCACCGCGGCCGGTTTGAGGAACAGCTTATAGGCCTGGCGAGCGTGCATCGCGGTGCGTGCCTGGGCCGCGCGATCACCCGCGTCGCGCTGCTCGGCCGCCGCGGTGTTGAAGTGCCGTTGCCCGAGGAACTCCTTCAGCGTGAACGGTCCTGGCCCAGCGCCATTCTGGCCCCCAGCTCCCGTCGAGCTTGCTTTGGTTCGATCGCTCACGCGTCGCCTCGCACCATGCCGTCCTCCGACCAGTCCACGGGCGGCAGATCGCGGATCTCGTAGGTGTATCCCTGCTCGGCGAGAAAGCGCTGTCGTTTGCTCGCGAAATCCTGGTCACGCGTTCCGGCACTCACCACCGCATAGAAAATCGCGCCGCCACCACCTGCCTTTGGCCGCAGAATGCGTCCGAGCCGCTGCGCCTCCTCCTGACGCGAGCCGAACGCTCCCGAGATCTGGATCGCGATATTGGCGTCGGGCAGATCGACTGCGAAGTTGCCGACCTTCGAGACGGCGAGCTGCGTGATCGCGCCATCCCGGAACTGTGCATACAGGCGTTCTCGGGCAGCCGTCCTCGTCCGCCCCGTAATGAGTGGCACGCCGAAGCGGTCGGCGAGCGCGGCCAGCTGATCGAGGTACTGGCCGATGATGAGCACGCGATCCCCGGGGTGGCGCGCAAGCAGCTGCCCCACGATGTCCAGCTTGCGGCTATTGGTGCTGGCCAGCTTGAACGCGCTGCGGGCGGGAGCATCGCGATAGGCGCGTTCCTCATCTCGCGGCATCGCGACCCGAACCTCGATGCAGTGCGCCTCAGCAATGTAGCCGCGGGTCTCGAGTTCTTTCCAGGGCACGTCGTAGCGCTTCGGGCCGATGAGACTGAACACGTCACTCTCCTGACCATCCTCGCGAATCAACGTCGCCGTGAGCCCGAGCCGGCGTCGTGCCTGGATCTCGGCCGTCGCGCGGAACACGGGCGCCGGCAACAGGTGCACCTCGTCGTAGACAATGAGTCCCCAGTCACGCTCGGAGAACAGCGCGAAGTGCTCAAACGGATCCTGCTTCGCCCGCCGGTAGGTCAGGATCTGGTAGGTCGCCACGGTCACGGGGCAAACACGCTTGCTATCCCCCGTGTACTCGCCGACGTCGTCCTCGGTCAGCGTCGTCTTGTCGAGCAACTCGCGGCGCCACTGGCGCACGGCAACCGTGTTGGTGGTCAACACGAGCGTCTGCGTGCGGAGCAGGTCCATCGCCGCCAGCGCCACGATCGTCTTGCCCGCTCCGCACGGCAGCACGATGACCCCGCTGCCGCCACGCGCTGCTCCGCCGGCCCAGAAGACACGCGCCGCTTCGCGCTGATAGTGACGCAACACGAAGGGGTCGCCGCTGAGCGTCCGCTCGCGGAGCGCGTAGTGCTCGAGCCTCGCTCCCGCCCGAAAGCCGGCCAGGTCGTCCACCGGATAGCCAAGCCGGATCAGAGCCCGTTTGACCGCCCCGCGGGACTGTTCCGCGACGCGACAACCGCCGTCGGCTGTCGTGATGAGCGGCGCAACATCCGCGGCCCGGGCGAGTTCCCGGAGCAACGTTGAATCGGGACTGCGCAGCCAAAGAGCACCGTCCTCCCGCTCTAGCCGCACCAGGCCATAGCGCTCGAACCACCCGCGAATCTCGCCCTCGAGTGCGGACGGCAGCGGGAACCGACTGCGGGCGACGAGCCCCGCGAGCAGCAGCTCCAGCTCGAGCCCCGCCGCGGCGGCATTCCAGACCGAGATGGGCGTGATCCGGTAGAAATGAACGTGCTCCGGAGCCTTCTCCAACTCGGCGAACAAGGCCAAGAAGTCACGCGCGTCGGCGTAGCCGGGCTGGTCGACCTCGAGCAGCACGGTTCGGTCGCCCTGTACGATCAGCGACTTCGGGCCGGCGGATGGCGCGACCGTGCGTGGCAAGCTGGTTGGCTGGGCAGATTCTGGAGTCTTCAACGAGGCACTCGCCTCCGGGTCGAAGGCAGGATGGATCGGGGAAGGGCGGAAGCCGGGGATCGGCGGTCGAGGCGAGGCAGGGCCACGACCATGCAGCTGAGAGTTGGAACGACCATCGCGAAGCGATGCATTGTACCGCACAAGGCACCGCCGAGGCCAGCCCGGGATGCAGCCCTGGCATCGGTCCATCGGCTAGGCCATGATGCCGCGATGCTCGCAAGGTACCTCACTCTCGTGGCGTTCGCCGCCGTCCCGCAAGCGTGCGCCCCCGTGGCGCCGACCCAATCGCCGACGACCCAACCGGCCGCCGGGCAAGCCCGGCACGAGGCTGCGGGAAAGCGCGTCCCGGCGCCCCTGCATGACCCGCGCGAGCGCCATCTGACCGAGATCCGCCAGCTGACCTTCAGCGGCGAGAACGCCGAGGGCTACTTCGATGCAACCGGGAAAAAGCTCGTGTTCCAGGCGCGCAAGGGCGACACCGGCTACGACTGCGACCAGATCTTCGAGTTCGACCTCGAGAGTGGCAAGCGGCAGCGGATCAGTACCGGCAAGGGACGCACGACCTGCGCCTATTACCACGCGGGCAACCGGCGGATTCTCTACGCCAGCACACACCTAGCCGGCGCCGGTTGCCCACCCGAGCCGAGCCGCGCGCACGGATACGTGTGGCCGCTCTACAAGAGCTTCGACATCTTTTCGGTGGCGTGCGAGGACCCCAAGGAACTGATTCGACTCACCGATACGACAGGCTACGAAGCCGAAG
>CAYSWE010000412.1:0-1580 GCA_964434515.1 uncultured Phycisphaerales bacterium
CGACCTGTTCGTGCATCCTCGCGACGACGTGCTCGTAGTCGCCACGCATGGCCGCGGTTGCTGGAAGCTCGACCTGAGCAAGATCCGCAAGGCCATCCAGGCCAAGCGCAAATCGAAGCGCAAAGCCAAGCCGCCCCACAAGCTGGGCTAGAAACGCGGCCGAAAACCCGGCCGAAACCTGGAGTCGAACGGAGCCGCACAGTAGCCTCCCGGTTGGTCGTGTCGCTCGATCCGGCCGCATGCGCCCGTAGCTCAGTCGGATAGAGCATCGGTTTCCTAAACCGGAGGTCGCAGGTTCGAATCCTGCCGGGCGTACCACTGCACCCCTCGCGCCTCGAATCGGTCACGCGGACGCGAGTCCATCGCAACTTCAGTCGCTGGCCAACTCCGCACGCAGGTCGCGGCGCGTGCGGTACAGGTCCTCGCGAACGTGCCGGACGTGCATGCGAAAGTTGTAGAGTTCCTCGGCGTAGGACAGCGGCACGCGCACGCCGGTGATCTCGTCCTGCAGCGAGTCGAGGCGATCGAGCGCGGCCTCGAGCGCCTTGAGACTTGGTTTGCTGTTGCGGAGTTTGGCTTCGAGGTCGAGCAGGACGGCATACCAGCGGAAGATGCGCCGCCGGACCCGCCACCGGTAGACCGGAGGCGCGAAGCGGATCAACGGGAACAGCAAGGTCACGAGTGGCAGCAGCAGGATCTTCAGACGATCCAGGAGCGCCGCCAACCGGAACGGAAGAACCCGATAGAGCCACGATCGCCCGTGCGAAAACCAATCTCGGGCACCAGTGCTCAGCGGAATCGAAAGGTCGCGGTCGCTCGGAAACTCGGCTTCGTCCTCGAACAGGCCTCCGCCGCGGAGATACCGTGCCGCGGCATCGAGCAACAGCGGCATCAGGGCCTCATGGAAATCACGGCGAACGACGAGGGCGTTGGTCGTGGCGACGAGTTGAACCGGCTGCTTCGGTAAGTCCGCGGCGATGTCGAACATGCCGGGTGTCAGCGTCGCCTCGCGTAGGTACTTCGCGTGACGCGTATAGGCGTGGGCGCGCTCGAGAGACAGCTGCACGACCCCACGGTCCCGGCTGCGCATGAGTTCGTCGACGCTCCCGGTGCGGGAGCTCGAGACGAGCATCATCGCATCGCACCGCCCCGCCACGAGCATGTCCAGGGCCTGACGAGGCCTACCGGCGAGCAGCGTGCAATCCGCATCACGAAGCCCGGCGAGGTTCAGTAGTTCGAGCGCCACCGGTCGCGAACCACTGCCTTCCGCCCCCACCGCGATGCGCTTGCCACGGAGTTGGCCGAGTCGCGTCGCCGGCTCCCGCGCGAAAATCCACACGGGCTCGACGCCGACGCTGCCGAGCGCCACGAGATCCACGCTGTCCTCCGGCCGTAGAATGCCGCCCTGGATGAAGGCCGCGTCGACCTGGCCGTTCCTGAGTAGGCGAAGGTTCTCCACGCTGCCGTGGGTCGGTCGAACCTGGATCTTGAGAATCTCCGGCGTGATCTCGTCGCGCAGGCCCTCGCCCAACACCTTGTAGGCCCCTCCTTCCGGACCACTAGCGAGCACGATGCGCTTG
>CAYSWE010000412.1:1590-4856 GCA_964434515.1 uncultured Phycisphaerales bacterium
TGCCACGCCAATCCACTGCCACGCAACGACCATCCCCACGATGGCAATCAGCAGCGACGCGCCCCAGACCAGAAGAAACTCTCGGCGCACGCCATGATCCGATTGCAGGCTCATCCACACGGTTATGCCACAGTGCAGGACAGGCGGGAACACCGCGGATCGGAACGCGTCGCAGTCCAAATGCGCGCAACACTCTGGCTCGTAGCCCTCGTCCTCTGCGTCCCACAAAGCAAACGACACACAAGGCGTTGGACCGTAGTGCCCCCACTCGTATGCAGCTCCCAGGCCCACGCGACCGCCGAACAGCTCACGGATAACAGCGTGCGCTGGACCGGCAAACCGGTGAACAAAGACGTCTACTGCTTGGAGTTCGTCGCACGACGTCGCGATCTCGGCGAGTTACGCATCGAAGCCCTGCTCGACGGACGTCGCGGTCCCGGGCGCACGCCGCACGGCAACTTCGTGCTGACCGGTGTCGAACTTTGGCTGCTGCCTCGACGCGGACCGGCTCGCCGATTGGTGCTCGAGAGCGCCCACGCCGACCACGCCCAAGTCGGCTACCCAGCAAGTGCCGCCATCGACGGACGTGCGTCGACGGGATGGGCCATCCAAGGGGCGATTCCCAACTGGCGTCGATCGCACTCGCTGCGCGTGCGCGTCAAGGAGCGGCTCCGTGGTGGCTCCGGCGTCCGGTTTCGGGTCGTCCTGCGCCACGAATGGGGGCTCGAGCACTCGATCCGCCGCGTACGCATTTCGGTACGAAGCGACCAGTACGCGACCAGGCCAGCCAGCGACGAACCGCCGCAGACTGGCCAACATCCTTGACGATGGCGAGCTTCGCGGCGAAGTTGCGCAGGTGAACAAGAGCAAAGGAAGAATCGCGATTCTGACCGGCGGCGGCGACGTGCCGGGACTCAACCCAGCGATCCGGGCGATCACGATCCGGGCAGTGCGCGAGGGCTATGAGGTCCTTGGACTCCGCCGAGGCTGGGCCGGCCTCGTCGATCTCGTGCGAGACCCCGGGGCGGACAACAGTGCACAGTTCGTAGAGCTGACCGAGTCCGTCGTCAACCGGGCCGCGCGAACTGGGGGCACGTTCCTCCACACGTCTCGCACTCGGCCAAGCCATCTGCCCCGCGCTGCCGTGCCGCCGCATCTGTCTGCGACGTACTCCGACGAGATGAACGACCTGACACCCGAGGTGCTGAAGAACCTCGAGTTCCTGGAAATTGACTACCTCATCCCGATCGGCGGAGACGACACACTCAGCTATGGGCACCGGCTGCACCAAGAGGGCGTGCCGGTCGTCGCCGTACCCAAGACCATGGACAACGATGTCCCCGGTACGGACTACTGCATCGGGTTCAGCACATGCGTAACGCGCACGATCGAGCTGACCCGTCAGCTGCGGACTTGCGCTGGCTCGCACGAGCGCATGCTCATCATCGAGGTCTTCGGCCGCTATGCGGGCTACACGGCATTGATCCCGACGATGGCCGGGGCTGCCAACCGATGCGTCATCCCCGAACACCCGTTCGATATCACGCGCCTGGCCGAACTCCTGATCGCCGACCGAAGGCGCAATCCAAGCCACTATTCGGTCGTGCTGGTGTCCGAAGGCGCCAGGATGGTCGACCAGGAAGGCATGTCCTTCGCAAACCAAGAGACCGATCAATACGGACACAAGAAGCTCGGCGGCATTGGCGACCTAGTCGCGGCACGCCTAAAGGAAATCTCGCCCAAGTTCGAGTCGCACGGTCGCCGCATCAACGTCGTGAACCAGCGCCTGGGCTACCTCGTGCGCGGCGGCGCTCCGGATGCATTTGATTCGATCGTGCCCATGGCGTTCGGCAATCTCGCACTGGACTTGATCCTGACCAAGGATACCGGGCAACTCGTTTGCCTACGCAACGGCATCTATGACAGCGTACCGATTCAGGCAGTCGTTGGCACCAAGAAGGTGATCGACGTGGCAAAGCAATACAACGTCGACCGGTTACGCCCGATCTATGAGTCATTCCGTCATCAACCACTGTTCGCCATGACGAGTCGCTGACCTCATTTGATGGGCGGGAGACGAAGGACTCGCCTCAGCCAACCGGGGTCCTCGCGCTCCTGCTCGAAGGGATCGACGGCTCGCCGCTTTGGATCGAGCACATGCCGGGACCAGACCAGCTCCAGTCCGCGCTGCCGCATGCGCTTCGCGGGAACGAGTTCATACTCTCGCATCTTGGCGATGCGACCGATGTGGGACGGTGTGCAGCGGCAGTGAAGATTGCTGATCTCGTGCGACACGGCGCGAAGATACGCGAACGGCCCCGAAGCCTCGGGACCATCTTTGAGTGTGTGGACCACCGCGACCCGAGCAGCCTCGGAACCGGCTCGTTCGATGCAGTATCGACGGCCATCCACAGGAGTTCCGAACGTTTGCTCCGATGCCTTCTCCGTACGGAGCGAAACGTAGAGGGCGCGCAGTGGCGCGTGGCTCGCCAAGACCTCGAAGACCGCCGGAAAACCGCGGGCGTCGAAGGTGATCCGAATCCCCTGAGCGCGTAGATCTGCGGGGCCCGGAGGGTAGAGCCAGAGGAAGGCGAGGCGCCGGGTAGGCACGCCGAACACCTTGGCGATCGACTCGAACCAATAGACGGTTGGGCGTGTTGAATCGATCCGAAGGCGTCCGTCCTCATCGCGCACCAACGCACCGAATACGTCCCGCTCGGCGTCCTCCGACCCAACGAGCTCCTGGTACAAGAGCGGCGCCAGGTACGGATTGAGCTTGGCCCCTTCAACTTGCCGTGGTTTCCAGAAAACCACAGGTCCAAAGCCAAGCTGCGCATGCATCCGGGCGGCCCGGATGGTCCGCGGAGCCGGGAATTCGCGATGCGAAGCGGAATGCTTGCCACACGAAGCGACGACAAGGAAGGTCGCGGCGAGAACTCGATCGAGGTTCACAACAAAAACTCTCTGCAATCCGGTCACGAATGACCAAACCCTGGCGTCTACACTTGGTGTCCGTCGCACTTTGAGCGGAGTATAGGAGATCACATAGGCTCATGGCACCATCACTCGCCCGAGGAACCTTCGCCGTTACCCAACCAAGCACCGGAGAAACGCGCGTCGCATGGGTATGGCGCGCGCCGGACCAAGGGGACTATCAGGTGGAATACTGGATCCTCCATGACCTCTACGAGCAACCCGGGGAAAGCGGGGCCACTCCGGTCGCCATGACCCTGACCGCCGTGCCGGCGGCGGACGGCACGCTTCCA
>CAYSWE010000413.1:0-4853 GCA_964434515.1 uncultured Phycisphaerales bacterium
CCCCGCGGTGCGAATCACCATGAAGCCGCCGCCGCCGAGGTTGCCCGCCTGCGGATGAACGACGGCAAGCGCGAATGCCGTAGCGATGGCAGCATCGATCGCATTCCCGCCTTTGCGAAGAACGGCAAGCCCGACCTGCGACGCAAGTGGATGCGCACTGACCACGGCTCCACGCGTGCCGCGAGCAACTTGGTCATTCCGGGAGACGGTTGGGGCAAGCAACAAAAGCACCAACCCAAAGACCGCCCGCCTCACCTCGGATTCCCCTCCGGACGGGCGGACGGGGCATCCTCGGTCTTCGACGGCGCGCCAAAGGCCGTATTCATCTCCACCTCGACGCCGCGCTCGCGCAAATACGAAACGACACGATCGAGTTCTTCGTCGTTGCCCTCGAGTTCCAGGTCCATCCAACCACGGTCCTCGCCGATCTCGGCGCCGCGTACGTTCGGAACGACCGAAAAATCCTTCCCCAAGTTGTAGAGCAACGGCTCCTGGAGGATCCTCGGGGGAAACACACAGCGGATCATGCGACTGGTCAAAATCCAGCTCCATTCGGGGACCCAAGCACGGACCGATGCCGCAACGGCTGCAACACCCGGTCGCGCCATAGCCTAGCAGAAAACCCCGGGGGATCCGCCATGGGAGCGAGCTGTGCGCGTCGCCTCGGCGGCGGTGCCGGTTACACTCGCCGCGTGAGTTCGACCCATTTCGACGTGATCCTCGTGGGCGGCGGCATCGCGGGCAGCGCTGCCGCCCTCCGTACGGCTCAATACCACCATCTCCGGGCATTGTGGATCCTCGGGGACAAACAAACCGCCAAGCGCTCCCGTGGCCAATGGGTGGCCAACATCGACAACATGGTCGGCATCCACGATGGAATTGTCCGCAAGAAGGCCACGAAGATCCTGCGCGCGAAAAAGTTCGCCGAGGCGCGCGCAGTCCTCGAGGCCCGAGGCCGCGAATCAATCAGCACGCGCGACATCATCGAGAGCACGATCGAGCGGATCGGCGAGGAGTATGTCGACCAGGTCACCATGCTCGGCGCGACCGCGACCGGGGCCCGACTCCGCGACGACGCGCGCGGCTTCGTCGTGACCGCCGACGACACCGAGTATGAATCCCGCTACCTGGTGCTCGCGACCGGCGTCATGGATCGCCAACCGCACATCAAGAAGCAAAGAGGCAAGGTCGTCGTCGACGATCCACGCTGGATCTACCCGTTCGCGAATCGGGAGTCGGTGCTGTACTGCATCCGCTGCGAAGGTCACCTGACTCGTGGCACGAAAACAGCCGTGATCGGGCAGAGTGAGTCCGCGGCACAGCTTGCGCTCATGTTGCACGAGCGCTACGAATCGGCGAGCTGTGTTCTCACCAACGGTCAGCCGCCAGAGTGGCGCGAACGAACCGGTCGGTTGCTCACGGCCTACGCAATCGACGTACACAGCGAGCGCATCGTCGATGTTGCTGGCGAACGCGGAACACTCCACGTCCTTCGGCTCGACGGCGGCATGGAAATCGCCGTCCGCTTTGCGTTGATCTCACTCGGACTACACCGGGTCTACAACGGCCTCGCCCGTGCCCTCGGCGCCGACCTCGAAGCGTCCGAGCTACCCGAGGACGAGCGCCACGTCCTGATCGAACACAATGGCGCAACGAGCATCCCGGGCCTGTTCGCAATCGGTGACATGACCAAGCGCCGCGATGGCGAAGTCGTCATGAAACAGGTGTACACCGCACAAGAGTACGCGGTCCGCGCCATCGATTCGATCGATGGAGCCATCCGTTCCGCGCGTCGCCACGCGATCCTCGGCGAGCCCGCGCCATTCTAACTCGGAAACGCAGCCAGGCTCTCGTGGAGATAGGGTAGTGCTGCCTGCACCTGCGCCCGGGCTTCGTCGACATATTGATCGACGGCCGCAGACCAGGCGCGATTCAGGCGACGCTCGGCGCTCGCGAACGGCCCGAGGATCCTTGCGAACTTGGCTCCACCGAACTCCTTGCGTAGCAGTTCTCGGTGGTCGACGAACGGCTGGCCATACTCGGCGAACATCGGCGTGAGCGACGTGTGGATGGCGTCGACTTCCATCGTCTGCACGCGGGCGGCCATCCGCTCGACTTCTTGCGTCAACTGCTGAAGCCAGCCATGCACGGTCGCCGTCGTGACGAGTTCGCCGCTCCCGTCGATACTCTTCGCACCGCCCATCTGCGAACGAATCAAGATCACCCCGGCGATCATCGCCAGGACGCCGAGCAAGAAGACCCACTTCATGTCCCAGTCGGCAAACGCGAAGCGCCGCGAAATCTTGACCTCAGCGCTCGCAACACCCGCCTCTTGAAGGATCGCCAGGAGCCGGGTGTCGACGAATTTTCCGGCCTTGTGAACGAGCGGCTTACCAGCCTTGTCTTTGCCAGCAACCACCGGCTTAGCTAGGACCCGCCCCGCACACTCTGCCGTGGGTAGGACCTCCGAAGCCCGCGGCGGCACACGCACGAGCACCGACTCGAGGCCAGCCTTGCGCAAACCGGCGATGACCACGCCAGTCAAGGCCGTGCCACGCGGCACGAGCACGGTGTCCTTCGACATCGGATCGGCGACGTCGTTGAACAGGAACTCTTCTGTCGCCGGAACTCGGTCGAGCGGGAGCAAACGCGAGGCGCGCTCGCTGTTCGCCGCGGCGAGTCCCGCGAGGACCGTGCCGACGATGAGCAACAGGTTGCCGAGGAGCTTCATGACTTGCCTCCGAACACAACCTGGATGAATGCAAAGACGACGCCAAGCAAGCCTTCGCCTACGAGCAATCCGGCGGCAAACGGGACTCCCCAGGACTCGGTCCAGGCAGCCCCCTTGACCCGCTTGCACAACATCTGAATCAGACAGCCCAGTCCGTAGGGCAGTAGATAGAAAAGCGGTAGATACATGGAGAGACCGACGAGCACTCCGAGTCCAGAGATGCTCGAAAGGCTCAAGAGCGCCCCCATCAGCCCACCCGTCGCATACAGGTGCAGCGGGGCGTCCCCACCACGGACGCCATCGATCCCTGCCTGCAGCGTCGCCGCCTGCGCCGCCGGCATGCCAGTATCGCCACCAAACGCGACGCCATGGTTCGTGATGTTGTTGGTCGCCAAGAGATACACGACCGCGAGCGCGACGCCCGGACCGATCCAGACCGTGCACAGCTCGAGGAACTGCTGCCGGATGGGTAGGCCACCCACCATGTGGCCGGTCTTGAGATCCTGCATCATGTCGGCCGACAGCGTAATGGCGACACACACGGCAGCCCCAATGAGGACGGCCGGCACAACCTGGTTGCCGGTCAGCATCAGGCAGATCATGACGGTCAGGAGCGCCATGCCGCTGATCGGACTCCAGTCGGTCATGCCGGTGCATTGCGCGATGACGACACCGGAAAACCAGATCCACCCCGTCCCGAACCCGGCGATCAGCAAGGCCTGCGGAATGCTACCGCCCTCGATGGTCGAATAGGCCGCGGCGAACAACAGGCCGAATGCGGCGATGGCCGCCACGTAGAGCACGCCGAGTGGCAGCTCCTCACGCTCCTTTCCCGAACGGCCGGCGGCCCGCATGCTCTTGAGCGCAGCCCCGATCGCCGGGAACGCAAACACGAGCCCCATGAGGGCACCGCCCATCAAGAGACCGATACCGAGCGGTCGGTTCATGGCGACATAGGCGGCACCGCCGGCTTTCGCGGCGACGACGTCGGCGGGCAGCCAACCCTGGGCGAACGCGACCGGCGTGATGATGTGGTAGGCGAGGATGCCGCCGGCCAACACGACGAGCCCCGGCGCGCCGGTGATGAACCCCGCGCCAATCGCGAACGGCGCGATGGCCCACACGAGTTCCATCGTCTCAGGCCAGGGGACTCCGATGCCGCGCAGCCAGACGCCCATGTCGACGGTGTCTTTCGCAATGCCCGGGATGCCCAGCCACTTCCCGAACGCGACGTAGCCCAGGTCCACGTTCCAGCCAAGCGAGTGCGCAACGTCCGGGAAACCAGCGAAGAAGAAAATGAGCATGGACACGGCGATGCCGGTCAGCAGCACATAAGCCTTGCGCACCCCCTCCCCAGGCGAACGCAGCACCGCGGCGACCGCCATGCCCGTCGGGAAACGCAACCGATCGAAATCGATCATCTGCTTGCGCGTCGGGATGATGAACGCGACGCCGAGGATCGCACCGGCCATGCATGCCGCGATCAACCAGACGAAGTCGAACTGCAGATCCATCAGGAACAGCACGGGCACGGTGAAAATCACGCCGCTGTTCGAGGTATTGACCGAGGACGCAATCGTCTGCGCGATGTTGTTCTCGATGATCGTGCCCTTCTTGAGCAGACCACGCAGCACGCCCCAGCCGAGCACCGCCGCAATCGCACTGCCACCCAGCGTGAACCCGATCTTCAGGCCCGAATAGGTAATGGCCGCGTTCATGACGAGGCCGATGACAATGCCGAACACGACCGCCGGCAGCGTCACCTCGCGGTAACGCGTCTGGAAGATCGAAGAGAGCCAGGATTGGTTACGTTCGCTCAGAACCGCGCCCCTGCTCGGTAGACGAGCTCACCACGCCGGAAAGACGGTAGAGAAATGGAGGCGACGCCCGGATTCGAACCGGGGAATGACGGATTTGCAATCCGTTGCCTTAGCCACTTGGCTACGTCGCCTTAGGAGAATCCGTGCGCCCGCCGACGAACGCAGCTGGCCGCGTTTCGCGCCCTCAGCGAACTCAAAGCCTCAGCTGAGACCGCGCCGAAGAGCGCGGCCGAGAAAAGTCCGGTATAGGCGAGACGTTCGGGAGTGCGCGCTAGCGAGCGTCGCAGCCATGCCGGGCTTCT
>CAYSWE010000414.1:0-4853 GCA_964434515.1 uncultured Phycisphaerales bacterium
AAGCCCGGCCCGTCCGCAACGAGGACTGGGAACTTTCCGAGGTCGGCGGCGAGCGTTGCGGCACGTGCCAACGCTTCGTCGGAGCTACCTTGGTGACGGATGACCTCGACGAGCGGCATCTTCTCGGGTGGGTTGAAAAAGTGCAGGCCGACGAGGCGCTCCGGATGCGGCAGTCCCTCGGCCATGTCGGCCAGTGGCAGCGACGAAGTGTTGGTTGCTAGGAGCGCGTTTGGCGCCAGGCGTTCGGCCGCTTGCGCGAACAGGCTGCGCTTGAGGTCGAGCTTTTCGGCGACCGCCTCGAGCACGAGATCCTGGGCTTCGAAGCCTGTGAACTTGGTGCTGGGTGTGAGTCGATCGAGCGCCGCCTGCGCCTCGTGCGGTTGCATGCGTCGCCGTTTGCGCGCCTTCTCAACATCCTTGGACAGTCGTTTCACGGCGGTGGCCAGCGCCTTCTTGGACAGATCGACGAGCCGCGTGCGCACACCCTTCTTGGCCATGAGTCCGGCGATGCCAGCCCCCATGACCCCGGCGCCGATCACCAGCGCCGAACGGATCGGCGCTGCGTCGGCGTGCAGCCGTTGGCCAAGCTTGCGCGCCTTCTCGCTCTCCAGGAAGAGCCGGATCAAGTTCTTCGAGACCGGTCCTGTGGCCAACGCGCCAAGCGCCTTGGCCTCGGTCTCGTAGTCACCGTCGCGACCGGCGGCGAGGCCGTGGATGGCGACGCGCAGGATTTCGCGTGGTGCAGGAAAAAAGCGAGCGGCGCCCTTGGCGAGCGTCTTCTCGACGCTGCCGCGCACGATTCTGCGGCCGAGGCCCGAGTGGGTGAGCAGGCGATCCTTGAACGCGAGCTTGCGGCGTGGCTTTCCACGGGCGATCTGTTCGGTGGCGCGTGCAAGCAGCCATTCTTCGGGAACGACACGGTCGACGAGGCCGCGGCGCAGCGCACGCTTTGGGTCGAGTTGTGAGCCCTTGAGCATGAGGTCGAGTGCCGCCGGCAAGCCGACGAGGCGCGGTAGCCGCTGTGTTCCGCCAAAGCCTGGCAGGATGCCGAGCTTGACCTCGGGCAGGCCGATGCGCGTTGTCTTGCTCGACGTCGCGACGCGCCAGTCGAGCGCCAGCGCTAGCTCGCAGCCGCCGCCGAGGCACGGGCCGTGGATCGCCGCGACCGTCGGGAAAGGTAAAGCCGCCAGGCGCGCGAACAGCTCTTGGCCGCGGCGGGCGAGGTCCGCGGCGTCATCCTCGTCTTCGACCGCGAGGATCATGTGGACGTCCGCGCCGGCGATGAAGCCGCGCTCCGTGCCGATCACGACTAGACCACGGGCGTCGATCTTGGCGAGCTCGTCGACCGCCGCCTCGAGCTGCGTGACGCTCGTGTCGTTGAAGACAAAGTAAGCGCCGCCCGGGTCGACGACCCTGAGGATCGCGACTTCGCCCGAACGCGCTTCGAGCTCGATCCAAGTGCTTTCTTTGGTGGTCATGCTGCCGTCTCCCAAAGTTGTGCTGCGCCTTGGCCGCCCCCGACGCAGGCGCTGGCGATGCCGTGGCCGCCACCTTGGCGCCCGAGTTGTAGCAACGTCGTCAGGACCAACCGCGCGCCGGTCGCACCAACTGGATGCCCGAGCGCGACCGCGCCGCCGAGCGGATTGAGCTTGGACGGGTCGATGGCGCCGAATGCCTCGCTCCGACCGAGCTCCCGCTCGCAGAACGCGCGCGACTCCAGCGCCTTCAGGCAGGCCAGCACTTGGGCGCTGAACGCCTCGTTGATCTCCCAGACGGCGACGTCGTCGCGCGCGACTCCGGCGCAGTCGAGCGCGGCGGGCATGGCGTAGGCCGGTCCGAGTCCCATGCGCGTCGGGTCGAGGCCCGCGACGGCGGAACTCACCAGCCTGCCCAGCACCTTGGCGCCGCGTCGCTCGGCTTCGGCCGCGGACATCATGATGAGCGCCGCGGCGCCGTCGGTCACCGGGCAGGCATTGCCGACGGTGACCGAGCCCTCGCGCCGATCGAAGTAGGGGCGGAGTTTGCCGAGTGCCTCGATGGACTGTTTCTCGCGCGGACCATTGTCGGTGCCGACGCTCCGGCCTGCCGGAAGGAACACGTCGGTGACCTCGTCGGCGAACGCTCCCTCATTCCAGGCGGATACGGCCTTCTGATGCGATTCGAGTGCGAATCGATCCTGCTCCGAGCGCGAGATCGCGAACTCGTTGGCGAGCTTTTCCGCGGTGAGTCCCATGATCATCCCGCAGGTCGGATCGGTCAGCCCCTCGAGCACGGCGATGCGCGGGGCCAGCATGGATGGCCGGAACGACAGCAGCGTGCGTAGCTTGCGCCACGCGCTGCGGCTCTTCATCATGCGCTCGAAGAATGCCGTCATGCGCTTGCCAAAGATCAAGGGGTAGGCCGACATCGACTCCGCGCCGCCGACTACGTAGACCGAGCCCTCGCCGAGCGCGATGCGTCGCGCGGCCTCCTCGATCGCCTGGAAGCCCGAGGCGCAGTTGCGGTGCACCGTGAACGCCGGCATCTGGTCCGGGAGCCCGGCGCGCAGCGCGATGACGCGGGCGACGTTGGCTTCCTTGGCCTGCGGGCCAACGCAGCCGAAGATGAGTTCGTCGACGTCGTTCGGCGCGATGGCGGCTCGGGCTAGAGCCTCGCGGACCGCGTGGACGCCGAGGTCGGCGCTCGACAGCCGGGCGAACTCGGTTCCGGCCTTGGTCCAGGGAGTCCGGACGCCGGCGACGACGACGGGCCGGCGATCGGCCGGCTCGCTGTTGTAACGGAGTGTTTTGGTCATGGCTGAACGCGCGTGTCGACGAAGCGCTTCTCCTTCATCTCTCGTTCCATTCCTACGCGATCGAGGAGCGCCTCGATTGCGATGAAGTTGACTTGGTTGGGCGACACTTCGGTGTGCGCCTTGATTGTCGTGCGTAGGCGGCGCTCGACGTCGGCGTTGGCCACACCCGACCCCGTCGCGATCCACAGCACCAACTCATCCACTTCGTGCGGATCGTTGTCCTTCTTGCGGATCTCGATCTGCCATTCTTCGACAGCGGCGTCTCCGGCGAGGAGCTGGCCGAGTTCCTCGAGATTGACCAGGGTGCCCTTGACCTTTTTCAGGTGAATGCTGTGCACGCTGGTTGCGCGCGATAGGCGGCTGTTGATCCGCGGCGTCGTCCGACCACAGTGTGGGCAGGCCCCGTGTTGGATGCCGCCCTCGACGATGTCGCCGGTCCGATAGCGAAAGACCGTCGTGCCACGTCCGTCGAGCGGCGTGTAGACCAGCTCGCCGCTGGCCTCGTGCGGTAGGACCTCGCCAGACACGGGGTCAATGATCTCGAAGATGCCTTGGTCGGCGAAGACGTGGTATCCGCTCGAGCTCCCGTCCGCGGTCGGGCACTCGCCGAAGGCCATGCGAGCCTCGGTGAATCCGTAGGTCCCCAGCACTTGGACGTCGGGCGAGCCGAGTTCGGCCAAGAGCGCACGGAGCTTGACCTTGAGCCCGGCAGGGACGCTGTCGGCGCCGAGGATCACCGTGCGGCAGTCCTTGATACCGACGCCGCGCTTGAGCGCCTCGCGCAGCAGGTGGTAGAGGTAACCCGGGACGCCAAGCATCTGCTGGGGTTGCATGCGCTCGAGCGCGCGCAGGTTGCCCTCGGTGCCGGCCACCTTGCCTCCACCGGTGTGTAGGACGAGGTTGCCCGAAGCGATACCGCCCATCGCGACTTGCCAGAACGCCAGGTGGGGCGCATACGGGAACAGGTTGATGGCGCGATCGTCGCGGCGGAACCCGAGTGTTTCGCATAGGCGAAAACCAGCCTCGGTCAGATTGTCGAGGTCATGGCGTGTGTAGAGAAACGGCAAGGGCGCGGCGCTGCGACCGGTCGTGAAGGTCATGAAGATCGGGTAGTACTCGCGGCGGAGCTCGCTTTCGACCCGCCCGCGCCCGCCGACGGTCGCCTTGCCGAGCATGCGCAGCTTGCGGCGCAAGGACCAATGCTCGCGGATGGCTTCGCGGCTCGGCTCGAGGATGAAACGACGCGGCCGATCCGGATCGTCGTCCGTTGGCATCAAGTCGTGCTTGGTCGTGAATGGGACGTCGGCTAGCTGCTCGACGCGCTGGATGTCCTCGGGACGAATGCCGTGTTCGTCGAACAGCGCTCGATAGTAGGCGCTAAATGGATAGAGCCGCTCCGAGACGAAGCGCCGCAACAGCCGGTTCTGCAGCGCCTTCTGCTCGCTCGGTGCGAGCTTCTGCAGTTCTTTCCAGCTGATCATCCACCCCCCTGACGTCTCACGGAAACGCGATACTTTCGCTGCGATGGCGTCTACATAAATAGGACTAGGGAAACCGAGTCCGCATGTAACGCGAGGCCGGTCTGGCTTCCGATAGAAGCTGCCAGGGCCGGAACCTCTGCGCCCTTCATCGGCCGATTACCGATGGAAACTTGGCTACTCGCAGCTCGAACCTACGTGAACGCAAAGGACATGCTCAAAGTCGCGCCGCCAGCGAAGACTCGGCCGCGGACGCTCGTCGTCCTGGGCGGTGGCGGCATGAAGGGGATGGTGCATGTTGGCGTGCTCCGTGCCCTCGCGCGGCTCGGGATCCCGGTTGACGAGATCGTTGGCACGAGCATCGGCGCGGTCGTTGGCGCGCTCTATGCATGTGGATTCTCGGTCGATGACCTGGAAGAAATGACCAACGACCTGACCCGGAAGGACTTCTTCCGGATCAAGGTGCTCAAGTTCCTGGTGAAAGGCTATCGGCATCAGTCGCTCTACAAGGGCGAGCGCTTCATGCGTTTCCTCGAGGACACGTTGCCGCGCAAGACGTTCGCCGAGCTTGATCTTCCGTT
>CAYSWE010000415.1:0-4844 GCA_964434515.1 uncultured Phycisphaerales bacterium
AGCGGGGTTTTCGGTTTGTCGGCCCAACCACCGCGTACGCCTTCATGCAGGCCATGGGCCTGGTGAACGATCACATCGAGGGCTGCGACTGCCGCGAAGACGTGGAACGGGCGCGCGCGGCGTTCGCTCGACCGGGCTTCTAGAAGCCCACCCGAGCATCGAGGCCGCCCGCCGCTTATGCTGTCCGGATGGGCACAGTCACGCGCAACATTGGCCTGTCCCTCGGAGCGGACATCTGCTGGCCCATCTGCTACGAGGATATCCTCGGCGAACTCGACCTCGCCCTACGGATCGGCCGCGACACCGTGCGACTGGCCGTCGAACGCGTCACGATCGAGCCATTCGACCTGCGTCAGCCGGTCAAGTACGACCTGGTGATCGATCGCCTGACGCACTGGTACGGAGTCAGTCGCGAGTGGATCAAGAAGGCGATCCTGATGGACCGACTCTACGTGTTCAACAACCCGTGGTCGGTCCAGTCCATGGAGAAGCAGACCAGCTATTGCGCCATGATGCGGCTTGGCCTGCACATCCCAGACACGTGGCTACTTCCTCCAAAGGCCTATGAAGAGAGTCCGGACCTGCAGCGGACTCTGCAGAGCTACGCGCGCCTGTTCGACCTCGCTCCGATCGGCGAGGACATCGGCTACCCGTTGTTCATGAAGCCTTATGACGGCGGGGGTTGGGTTGGCGTAACCAAGATCGACAATGCCGAAGAGCTGCAGGGCGCCTACGACTCGAGTGACAAACTCGTCATGCACCTACAGCGCGGCGTCATCCCGTACGACACGTTCGTCCGGTCGGTCGGCATCGGCCCGCAGGTACGCACCATGCGCTACGACCCGAGCGCGCCCCTGCATGCACGCTACGAGGCCGTTCGGGACTTCTTGTCGCCGGACGATGTCGCCGAACTCTGTGACATCACGCTGACGATCAACGCGTTTTTCGGTTGGGACTTCAACTCCTGTGAATCGCTGCGACAAGACGGTGCTTGGCATCCGATCGATTTTGCCAACCCGTGCCCCGACTCGCAGATCACATCGCTGCATTGTCACTTTCCTTGGTATGTCATCGCTCAGCTTCGCTGGTCGATTTTCTGCGCCGCGACCGGCAGGAAGATGCGCACAAACCTCGACTGGGACGAGTTCTTCGCCGTCGACGCGCAGCTACCCTATCGCGAGCGCCTTGCGGCCTACGGCGCGATCGCCCGCCGACGGTTCGCGGCCAACGAGTTTGCCGAGTTCTGCGCCACACACCTCCCCCACCTCGACGAAGTCGCATGGAACTACTTCGGAAGCGACCGAGCCAAGCACGCCGTGCGCCTCAAGGTCGAGGCGATGTATCCGGAGCACGAGTGGGATGAGTTCACAGACCGTTTTTGGACTGCCATCCAGGACTGGCGCGCCGGCGAAGGAGCGACGGAATAACCGTGTCGAAAGAATCCACGACTTGGCACTCCCCCCGACTCGGACGCGAGATCACGCTCACGCGTTGGGGCGAGATCGGCACACCCGTGCTGTTCTTTCCCACTGCGGCGGGTGATGCCGAGGAGTGCGAACGGTTTCTCCTGGTCCAAGCGCTCGGCCCGCTACTCGAAGCTGGTCGCATCAAGCTCTATTCCGTAGACAGCGTCGCCGGGATGGCGTGGCTTCAAGAGAACAACTCGACGGACCAGGCCGCGCGCATTCAGAATCTATTTGATGCGGCGGTCTACCACGAGGTCGTGCCGGCGATACGCCAAGACTGCCGTAGCGAGACGATCGAGATCGTCGCGACCGGCGCCTCGATCGGCGCATTCAACGCTGCCGCCTCTCTCTGTCGACATCCGGATGTGTTCTCGCACGCAATCTGTATGAGCGGAACCTACGACCTGACGAAGAAGATCCTCCAGGGGCCGGTGACCGCGGACTACTACGAGTCCTCACCACTCCGTTTCGTTCCGGACCTTGCCGAGGGTGCTCACCTGAACAAGATTCGAACGCGCTTCCTCTTGCTCACGCATGGCACAGGGCGCTGGGAGGAGCCGGACCAGTCCTGGCGACTGGCCGACGTGCTCGGCGGCCGTGGCATTCCCAACCGCGTCGTTGAGTGGGACGGCTATGACCACGACTGGCCCACCTGGCGAGAGATGCTGCCGCTCTACCTCGCCGAGCTACAGCCGGCGGACGGCGCGGCCCACTAGCTGTTTTGTCGAGGCTTTCCGGCTTTGCAGGGTGCGTGCTAGGGGGCGTCGCAGCCATGCCGGGTTTTCGGCGGCGTTTCTAGAACTCAAACCGGCTCGGCACCACCACGATGCCGCTGTCGGTCACCGTGAACCGCTCGCGGTCCGCGGCTTCGTCGTAGCCGATGTCGACGCCTGTCGGGACGACCACCCACTTGTCGATAATGGCTCGGCGCACGCGCGCGCCCTGACCGACAACCACTCCACGCAGCAGGATCGAGTCCTCGACCGTCGCGCGTTCCTGCACGTGACAACGGTTTGAGAGGATGGATCGGCGCACCACCGCACCCGACACGATGACGCCCGGACACAACAACGAATCGTGAACCTCGGCCCGTCGGCCGGGCTCGTCGAGCACGGTCTTGGCCGGCGGATCGTTGTGCCAAAGGGTGTAGATCGGCCAATCCTGGTCGTAGAGATTCATCGACGGCTCGACCCGGCACATGTCTAGGTTCGCCTCGTAGTAGGCGTCGATGGTCCCCACGTCACGCCAGTAGGACTCCCGCTTCGCGGCGCCTGGCTCGACAAACGTGTGCGCAAATACGGGCGCCTGATCGCGGATCATCGCAGGAATCACGTCCTTACCAAAATCGTGACTCGACGCAGGGTCAGCGGCGTCTACCTGCAACCGCCGAACGAGCTCGCGGGTCTCGAAGATGTAGATCCCCATCGAGCCACGACAGCGACCCGGGACGCCGGGCAGTTCTCGTCCGCGCTCGGGCTTCTCTTCGAATC
The DNA here is from genome assembly GCA_964434515.1 of uncultured Phycisphaerales bacterium. Taxonomy (GTDB): domain Bacteria; phylum Planctomycetota; class UBA1135; order UBA1135; genus CAYSWE01. Next base: position 2,957 of record CAYSWE010000415.1, read on the forward strand.
CAACGACGCGGTCCTCGGCATTGCATTCGAGGACGCCGAACCGCGAACTCTCTTCGACGGGAATCTCGACCGCGGCCATGGTCAAGGCCGCCTCATTGCGGAGGTGCTCACGCAACATCCGACGGTAGTCCATCTTGTAGATGTGATCGCCAGACAGGATCAGTACGTTCTTGGGCCGGTCCTCACGCAGCGAATGGAGATTGTGGTAGATCGCGTCCGCGGTGCCGCGGTACCACGTCTCATCCGCCTGGTAGTGCGGCGGGCTGACGCTGATGAATTGCTCGAGTCGACGCGGCAGAAAATTCCAGCCAAAGCGGATGTGTTCTTCTAGGGACCGAGCCTGATACTGCGTCAAGAGATAGATTCGCCGCAGCCCCGAGTGGATGCAGTTGCTCAGGGCAAAGTCGATGATGCGGTAGGCACCGCCGAACGGCACGGCCGGCTTGGCGCGCTCCAAGGTCAACGGCTTGAGCCGCGACCCGGTGCCTCCGGCGAGGATCAGTGTGAGTGTGTCTTTGAGTTCTTCGTTCAGCCCCATGCATCCGCGCCTCGACGCGTTCGGATAGGATGCCAGGCTCTCACACTCGTGTCGAAGCCGTTACCCGAAACCGCCGAGCAACTTGACCGCCGCCGTCTTCTACTTCCAGGTTCACCAGCCGTACCGGCTACGCCGCCGAGACGCCGCTCGGTCGGGAACGTCCGAGCACGACTACTTCGACACCGCCGAGAACACGCGCATTCTGCGCCGCGTCGCCGAGCGCTGCTACGTGCCCATGAATACGCTGCTGCTCGAGCTGATCGATCGGCACGAGGGCGCGTTTCGTTGTACATTCTCGATCTCCGGAACGGCGTTGCAGCAGCTCGAAGCCTGGGCTCCCGAGGCGCTCGACACGTTCGTCCGACTGGCCGAGTCCGGAGCCGTCGAGTTCCTCGCGGAAACGTCTCACCATTCGCTCGCTTCGCTAGGCAGCGAGGAGGAGTTTCGCGCCCAGGCGACGGCGCAGCGCGCTCGCATCGAGCAACTCTTCGGCCAACGTCCGCGCGTCTTTCGGAACACCGAGTTGATCGTCTCCAACGCGATCGGGACGATGGTTGAAGAGCTGGGCTTCGACGCAATCCTCGGCGAGGGTGCCGAATCGATTCTCGACGGACGTACACCCCACAATGTCTATGGGCTCCAAGGATGCGAACACCTGGCGATGCTGCTGCGCGACTACCGATTCTCGGATGATATCGCATTCCGATTCAGCAATCGTGACTGGCCCCACTATCCGCTGATGGCCGACACGTTCGCAAGCTGGCTGGGACAGGTGCCGGAGGACGACAGCTTCGTCGGCTTGTTCATGGACTACGAGACGTTCGGCGAACACCAAGGCCCCGAGACCGGGTTGTTCGACTTCATGCGCTGGCTGCCTCGCTACGTGCTCGAGGGAAGCGCGGCAAGCTTCGCAACACCGTCCGAGATCGTCGACCGGCATAGGCCGACGACCAAGCTCGACATTCCACGCCCGACCTCCTGGGCCGATGCCGAGCGAGACGTGTCTGCCTGGCTTGGCAACCCCATGCAACGCACTGCGCATGAGTCGCTCTATGCGCTGCGCCCGCACGTAGGCAAGGACCCGGAGCTGCTCGAGGACTGGCGTCGCCTCAGCACATCGGACCATGTCTACTACATGTGCACGAAACAGCGCTCGGACGGCGACGTCCACGAGTATTTTTCACCCTACTACTCCCCGCAGGACGCATTTGTGCTGTTCATGCGGGCGCTCGACGACTTGCAAATCCGCGCCGGCCTCAGCCGCTCGCCTCGGCAGAATCCGGCTCGACGCGATCGGCGAGCGCAACGTCGCTCTCGACGAGCGCCTTGAGACCGGTCAGATACTGGGCC
>CAYSWE010000416.1:0-4839 GCA_964434515.1 uncultured Phycisphaerales bacterium
GGCTGGTCGATGTGCTCTCGGACGCCGACCTAGGACTCGACGCAGCGGTCGCAGCAACGCTCTTGGCACTCCAAGGCGCCAAGGTGGAAGCTCGTACAACCAGCGACCTATTGCTCGGATTCGTCGTGCACCTGGCTGGCTGCCAGCCGCACCGAACGATGCCCGCTAGCTCTTGACTTCGAAATCGGCGTCCTTGATCTCTTCGTCGCCGGCACCGGAGCCACCAGACTGCCCGCCCGAAGCTTCGCCGCCCGGCGGCACTTCGCCACCAGGACCACCCGGAGCCTGCTGGGCGTCGGCCGCCGCCTGCTGGTAGAGCACCTGGCCGATTTTTTGGGCTGCCTCCTGCAGCTCCTCGATCGCCTTCTCGATCGCAGCGGCATCCTCGCCCTCGGCGGCCTTGGTGACAGCGTCCTTCTTGGCCTCGATCGCTTCCTTATCCTTCTCGGGAAGCTTGTCCGCGTGCTCCTTGACCAGCTTGTCGATTTCGTAGACCGTGCTCTGCGCCTTGTTCTTGGCGTCCACGAGTTCACGACGCTTCTTGTCTTCGTCGGCATGCGCCTCGGCATCTTGCCGCATCTTCTCGACCTCCTCTTCGCTGAGGCCCGACGATGTCTGGATGACGATCTTCTGCTCCTTGCCCGTGCCCTGATCCTTGGCCTGCACGTTGAGGATACCGTTCGCGTCGATGTCGAAGGTAACTTCCACCTTGGGGACACCCCGTGGCGCCGGAGCGATGCCCGTCAGCTGGAAGTTGCCCAGCGTCCGGTTGTCCCGAGCGAACTCTCGCTCGCCTTGGAGCACGTGAATATCCACAGCGGTCTGGCTGTCAGCAGCCGTCGAGAAGACCTCTTTCTTGCTCGTCGGAATGGTCGTGTTGCGTGGAATCAGCACCGTGGTCACGTCGCCCAGCGTCGCGATGCCGAGCGACAGCGGCGTCACATCGAGGAGCACCATCTCACCGACGTCCTCGCCGGCGAGCTGTCCACCCTGAATTGCTGCGCCGAGCGCGACGACTTCGTCGGGGTTGACGGTCCTGTTGGGCTCTTTGCCAAACAGTTCCTTGACGATGGCCTGCACGGCTGGAACGCGGGTGGAACCGCCCACGAGGATCACCTCGTCGATGTCGCTCGGGCTCAGCTTCGCGTCCTTGAGCGCCTGCTGGCACGGAACCCGGCAAGCTTCGAGCTTGGCATCGATGAGCTGCTCGAAGGTTGCACGGGACAGGTTGAGATCAAGGTGCTTGGGACCCGACGCGTCAGCGGTGACGAACGGCAGGTTGATCTGCGTCTGCACCGCCGAACTCAGCTCGATCTTGGCCTTCTCCGCTGCGTCCTTGAGGCGCTGCATCGCCATCTGGTCCTTACCGAGATCGACGCCGGTGTCCTTGCGGAACTCGTCGATCATCCAGCGAATGATGGCATCGTCGAAGTCGTCACCACCGAGATGCGTGTCGCCACTCGTCGACAAGACCTCGAACACGCCATCGCCCAGATCCAGGATCGACACATCGAACGTGCCGCCGCCCAGGTCGAACACGACGATCTTTTCGTTCTTGTTCTTCTGCAGGCCATAGGCCAACGACGCAGCCGTCGGCTCGTTGATGATACGCTCGACCTCGAGTCCGGCGATCCGCCCCGCGTCGCGAGTCGCCTGCCGCTGCGAATCATTGAAGTAGGCGGGCACCGTGATGACGGCCTTCGACACAGATTCACCGAGATAGGCCTCGGCAGCGTCCTTGAGGTACTGCAGCACCATCGCCGAGATCTCCGGCGGCGTGTAGTCCTTGCCCCGGATTCGCACCTTCACGAGTTCGTCTGTAGCGCCGACGACTTCGTAGGGCACCATGCGTTCTTCGGAGTTGACCTCCGAGTGACGCCGGCCCATGAAGCGCTTGATCGAGTAGATCGTATTCTGGGGGTTGGTAATCGCCTGCCGCTTCGCGGGGGCACCCACGAGTCGATCGCCACCCTCGGTAAAGGCGACGACGGACGGCGTGGTGCGCGCGCCTTCGAGATTCGGGATCACGACAGACTCGCCACCCTCGAGGACGGCGACACACGAGTTGGTCGTACCCAGGTCGATTCCGATGATCTTGGACATGTTGCTTTGGCCCTCAGCGAAGTGTTCGGCGTAGCTGCCATCAAGTTACATGCCAGGACGCTGGGATCATCCTTAACGCCCTTGGATTCCTGGACTTACGTGGCATGTTCAACGTGAACCCCGGTGACCCGATGCCAATCTGTCAGCCGCGGTCCTGCGCGCCCGCCAGCTTTGCAGTCGACCGGTCGACTCGCAAACCACGACGACGCAGCACAACGAGGTAGGCGACAAGCAGCAGCCAGTTGGCGGCCGCGCTCATGCCCCAGCACACCGAAAGCCCACCCGCTGCACCGCGCTGGACCCAGAGCCAAATTGCCGGCTGCAGCACCACGACGAAGGCCACAACGTCGAGCCACATGGGTAAGAGCGCGCTACCAGCCCCATTGAGAGCACCTGCCAGCACCAGCGAGCCAGTCGCCGGCGGATGCGCCAACGTCGCGATCGCCAGATAGGTGGCTCCGTGCCGAAGGAACTCGACGCTTCCGTCCGGAACCAGCGCGCGCCCGATCGTCTCGGAGTTGAGCGCGAACGCCCCCGCGAGCAGAGCTGCGAACGCCCCCGCGAACAGCATGGTCCAGAACGCAACACGCCGAGCCCGGGCTGCCAACCGATGCCCAACGCACTGCCCCACCATCGCGGTGGCGCCGCTTGCCCAACCAACCCCGGCGAACAAGACCAACGTATCGAGCCGAGTGACCACGCCGAAAGCCGCCTGCGCCGACGTCCGGCCAAGGGTGCCCGCGACGCTGGTCAGGGTCACGACCAGGCTGGCGCGCGCCAGCATCTGGACCGACTGGGGCAAGCCGAGCGCCACCATGCGACCCAGCGCATGACAGGCCCGGACCGGCAGGCGGAACCCCGGACGCAGGGGCGAGGCGCGATGCGAAAGAATCCACAAGCCGGCGACACAACCTAGAGCGCGCGCAATCACCGTGGCCCAGGCAGCACCGGCCGCGCCCTGCGGCGGCAACCCGAGCGCGTCCACACCGAAGATCAGCGCGAAGTCGAGCCCGATGTTGAGCGCGTTGCTGCCGATCAGCAACACCAACGTCCAGGTTGCGTTCCCCATGGCTCGCAGCAGGCCAGTGACATGCATCAACAGGAACATCGTGACGGTGCCGAGGCTGACGATCTCGAGATACTCGATGCCGACGCGGACGCTGGCGCCAGTTCCGCCTAGCACGGCGACGCAACCTGGCGCCCAGTACCAACACGCAACTCCGGTCACGACCGCAACGACCACCATCACCAAGCAGGCGAGATTGGCGAAGCGTGCGGCACGCTCCCGCCTGCCGCTGCCGAGCCACTGAGCGACCAGCACAACGGTTCCGACGCTGATGCCGTTGCCCAGGATCATCGGAAAAAAGTTGATGGTCGAACCGAGGTGCACGGCCGCAACCGCGGACTCGCCGAGCGAGCCGACGATCCACAGATCCATCAGGTTGAACGCCGCGTGCGCAGCCATCCCAAGTGCAAGCGGCAGCGCGAAAGCAAGCACCGTGCGGACCACGCCGCCACGGGTGAGATCACGTTCCATGCCGGGCGAACTCAGTGCGCAGCCGGACGGAACGTTCCAGACACCGTGCGCGGCGCGGCGTCGCTCGGCGCCAGTACAAAGCGAAACGCGCCGCGTGGCGGGTCGATCACGCGGTAGCCCGGTCGGGTCAGCGTGACCGTGCCGCTGAGCGGCACTCGGCCCGGCCGCAATGCGCGCGTTGGCCAGTGCGCGATCGCCGTCGCGTGAATCGTGCCGATGAGACCACGCGTCAGAATCAGCGTCGCCCGAAACTCACCGGTGCCCTGCGCCCCCCTGCCCTGCGCCACGATATCCACATGCAACTTGGCGCCCTCGTGCCACGAGTAGCGCACCGTGACTCCGGAGAGCGAGCGGCCATCCACGGCCATGCTGGGATGTTGGATCGTGAGGCTCCGATCGACCTGGAGCGCGACCTTTCCACTGGCGAGCCCCGGCGCACCTGGCTGCCACAGCCGATCCCGCAGCACCCAGAGCGAGCCGAACAGCGCGAATGGCAACAATACGAAGAAGAGCCAGACTGGCCGCCGGCCGGTCCGTTTGCGCACCACCACCTGACTGTTACTCTCTCCTCCCGACACACGCGACATGGTAGCCACCACGACGAGGATTCGCGCATGACGATCGATCTGAAGCACGCCCTCGACACCGCGGAACGCGCCGCCCGCGCTGCTGGCGACGCGGCACTGCGCTGGTTCCGCACGGACTTCGAGGTCGAGCACAAGCCCGACGATTCGCCGGTGACCGCCGCCGACCGCGCAGCCGAGGCCTCCATCCTCGACATCCTGCGGCACGAGTTTCCCGACCATGCCATCCTCGCGGAGGAGTCCGGCAGCCATGGCACGGCGGCGGAGTACCGCTGGATCGTCGACCCACTCGACGGAACTCGTGGCTTCTCGCGCGGCGCCACGTTTTGGGGACCGCTGATCGCGCTCGAGCGCGCCGGCGAGGCGCTGGTCGGCGTGCTGGCGCTACCCGCACTCGGCCTCGTCTACACTGCCGCACGCGGCCAGGGCACGCACCGCAACGGCGAGCGCCTCGCGGTTTCGACGACGACGCGCTGGAGCGAAGCGACGGTCTCGCTCGGCGAACTCAGCCGCCTGCTCAAGCCCCCGTTTGGCGCGACGACGACCGAGTTGGCAACGAGCGCCGCGTCCGCCCGCGCCTACGGGGACCTCGCGGCGGTGACGCTGCTGCTCGAG
>CAYSWE010000417.1:0-4836 GCA_964434515.1 uncultured Phycisphaerales bacterium
GATTGCGACGCTGGCTCGCCTGCACTACGCCATGACGCCGGCCGAGTGCCTGAATGCGATGACACGCAACAGTGCTGCGTCGCTCGGGCTCTCCGCGGACTGCGGCACGCTGCATCTTGGCAAGGCAGCGGACTTCGTTGCCATGGAGCTACCGTCGTTCGAGGCGTTTGGTTACGCGTTTGGCTCGAACCCGGTGGCGCTGACCGTCAAGGACGGCATGCCGGTAGCGCTCAACTCGACCGAGATCGACGAGGCGTTGATCGAGCGTTTCGCCGAGGATGGCGTGTGAGCACGGCGAGGCAGTGTGCGCCGCGACTCGGGAGTTCTACCCCGAAAAAATGACTACGACACCTTTTTTCGGTGGCACCATTCTTCGATGAGGGCCACGGTGCTTGGGGTCTTGGGGCAGTCGACTTGCCAGTCGTCGAAGGGGTCTAGGAGGATGGGCCAGATGCCGGCGCGGCGGGCGCCTAGGACGTCGACGGAGTAGAGGTCGCCGATGTGGCAGGTTCGCTCGGGTGTGGCGCTGGCCTCTTGGAGGGCGTATTCGAAGATGCGTGGGTCCGGCTTTTCGTAGCCGACGCTGCCGGAATCGACTACGGCGTCGAATTTGTCGCCCAAGCCTGCGGCGGTGAGGCGCTCGTGGATGCGGCCGTCCGAGTTGCTGACGACGGCGAGGCGGATTCCGGCCTTGCGGGCCCGGTCGAGCGCTGCGCCGACGCCGGGGAAGGCCTGGAGCCAGAGATCGCTCCAGTTCTCGGGGTCCTCGAGAACTGGCAGTAACTTGGGCAGAACCTCCTGATATTGGAACGATCCTGCTGATTCCGCGGCTGCTTGGAGCATGGCGCGGGCGTACACTTCGAGGGTAGTTTTTGCTTCCGTGGAACCTCCGCTGCTGAGGAACCGTGAAAGGACCGGCCGGGCTGCAGCTTCGGCCCGTTCCAACGTCTGCGCGTCGATGTTCGCGCCCGCCTGCCTAACCCACTCAGTCAAGAGGTCGTAGTTCATGCACAGGATCGTGTTCCCAGCATCCAAGAACAGGGTGTCGAGTTCCGTCCAGGGTAGAGGGGGCATGCTCGCCTCGATCGTCGTTGGTTTGGTCTTTGGGTTTGCGCCGCCGTGTGCTGCACAGCACAAGGATCCTCACGTCAACTGCCCGTATTGCAACCATGTCGGCTTCAAGGTTTGCAAGAAACACAGCAAGAAGCAGATCGCCAAGTTCGAGGAGAGTGGTGCGATCTTCTCTTCCCTGCTGGCCACCTGCAAGGAGTGCGGCGGCACGCTGATGGTCGACTGCGATAAGTGCGACAACGTTGCCGTCCAGGATCGGATTGCTCGTCGGGCCAAGGAGATCCATGACTGGCTGGCCGAGCGACGCAAGACGGTCGACAAGCTGATCCAGCACGAGGTCAAGCACTGCGAGTCCCGATGGTTTCGTTTGACCTTCGACCTCAAGCCAATGACGGTCGGGCGACGCAAGCTGCCTTCTTGGGAACTCATGTATCTCTACCTGAAGCGCTTCGAGGAGCATCGCAAGTACTACAAGGAGGTGATGCAGCTCACGGACACCGAGCTACCCGACAAGTGCGACATCTATATGTGGCGCGATGGGCGCGACCAGGCCAACGCCGCGCTCAAGTTCACGGGCATGGGGTCGTCCGGAGCCGGCGTCAAACTGATGGGGATCTCGTCGGTCTACACGATGCACATGCAGAAGCGCTACATTACCAATGACGCGTCGCTGCATCGTCACATGGTGCACAACATCACCCACTTGCTCACCTCGCAGATGTCCCCGGCGAACTGGATCGGCAAACTCAAGGCAGGCTGGCTCGACGCTGGGCTTGCGCACTACTTCGAGTTCAAGCTCGACAAGAAGTGCACGACGTATTGCTATCAAGAGGTCGCCACGAATCGAAACTTCAAGGGTGGCAAGTGGCTGGTGCCGATTCGACGTATGGTCGCCGCCGGAACGCGCCTCCCGGCGTTCGCGGCTGTCGCCACGAAGAACACCGATCAGCTCATGCCGAAGGAGCACGCGCTGAGCTTCAGCTACGTGCACTTTCTGCTCGAGGGCGACTTCGAGAACGACAAGGTCAAAGAGGCCGGTGGCCGCGGCAAGGCGCTTTGCCAGGTGGTGCGGGCGTTCAAGGCCAAGAAGCCCGTTCGCAAGGCGCTCGGCGGCGCCTATGGCTGGAATGCGTTGAGCTTCGAGGAGAAATGGAAGGAATGGGTGCTGCGCACCTATCCCGTGCGCTGAGGTCTGCAGGATGAAGACGATCCCGCATGGTTTCGTTGTTGCGGCGCTCCTTGCGCTTGGTGGGACGACCGCGGCGCAGTCGGTGCTCACGCGCGACTTCGAGCGCATGTTTTTTTCCCGCCGCGAGGCCTGGATCGAGCGGCTCTGGCAGAGAGCCGACGCCGAGCGGCGCGCCGCAGCAGCGCCGTTGCTCGGCCCGGCCGTGCTGCACCGGGGATTCGCGGACTCGCTCGCTGGTCAGCGGTGCACGGACCTCACCGCGGCGGCTGCCGTGCTCGCGGGCCTGGATCCCAAGGATCGAGCTTTCGCCGCGCGGTTCAACTTCTACTTGATCGCCCTGCCGGAAGTCGTGGATCCCGAGAAGACCGATGGCGATCGCGTAAAGCTGGGCGAAGTGTCTCGTCGCATCTTTCCATTGCTGAAACCCGTGCACGTCGCCGATGCCAAGGCTCTGGCCGCTGACAATGACCGAGTGTGGTTGACTGCACGGGGAGTGTTTGGCGCGCACAAGCCCGAGTCCCTTCGGTTGCGGCTTCAGTTGCGCGATGCAGCAGGAAAGCTCGTTGGCGACAAGGAGCGTGGTGACTCCGACGACCCATCGGGGTGGTTGGTGTTCGATTTGGTCGAGCGGTTCTCGCTCGCAGGCGCCAAGCCCGGGCGGTTCGCTGCGCGCGCCGAGATCGGCGTGGACGGACAATGGCCGCGACGCGAGGACCCGCCGGTTCGCTCGGCGATCGACCTGGCTCCTGGCTACCACCGTCGCATGTGGGAGCTGCTCGCGATGCAGTCCAAGCTCACGCGGCTCGAGGGCAAGGAGAAGCCTGCCGAGCATTGGCTTGGCCGTCTTGACTTGCTCACCCGTGAGGCGCTCCGCCCGCTGCTCGGTGATGACTTTGAGTATGCATCGCACGCGGTCGAATCGCAGCGAGCAGGACTCGCCCTGGGCCGTCGCCTGCTCGCCGGCGAGGCGCCGGACTTACCTGATGCCGGCGACATGCGCTTCGCGCTACGTCTCGCCCAAGGCGAGGCCAAGGAGCTCGCCCCGTTCCGCATCGTTTGGGGATCGCGCAACCCGAGGCAACGGCTGCGCTTGATCGCGGCACCTTCTGGCAACGGTCTCGACTATGTGACCCACGCGCTCGGGCTCTCCGCCGACGAACTGCACAGCGGTGGCACTGCGATCACTGTGGTGCTGGCCTCACCCACGCCCGAGGGATACCTGCAAGGCGTGCTGGCCTTCGTTCGCAAGCACTTCGCCGACCAGGTCGCTGGTGCACCCCAAGTGATTGGCGTCCTCGATGGTGGCACCCGCGCGCGCTTTTCCGTCGGGCGGCTCAAATCCGTCGATGAGCTCGTGTTGGTTGGTGCCGTGGTTCCTGACATCCAGTTGTTGCGCGACGACAGCGTTGCGCGTGTTCGCGTCATCCCTGCCTATGGCCAGCCCGCGGCTGTGGCGAAGACGATCCAAGCCATGCGGCCGGCGGCACCGAGCCAGGTGTCCAAGGTCGCGATCGAGCGCGTAGCGATGCGCTCCTTGGCCAAGGCCATGCGGTTGGCGCTGCGTCCGCAGCCGAGGGTGCCACGTTAGCCCGTCGGTTTTTTGCGAATTCGATTGAAGGATCGGCGCTCCCCCGGGATCTATGGACCGTGACGCGCTCCGGTGAGGTTTCTGCTGACGGCTTTGATGACGTTCTGCGGGCGTTGTTTCACCCGGTTCGTGGGTTCTGCGATCGCATGCTCGGCGACCGCCACGAGGCGGAGGATGCCGCGCAAGAGACCTTCCTGCTGGCCTATCGGGCGTGGCAGCAGTTCCGCGGGGAGTCGTCGCGCAAGGCTTGGGTCTATCGGATCGCAGCCAACGTCTGCGCCCGCATCTTGGAGCGTCGCCGCCATGCGATCGGGCGCCGGTCCGCGGACGAGGCCCAGCCGCGGACCGGCGACGCACCGCCGGAGGGCCCACTCGAGGCACGCGAGCTGGAGCGCGGCGTGCGCCTGGCGTTGCAGGATCTGAGCCCTGCACATCGCATGGTCTTGATTCTCTTCTGCATCGAGGACCTGGCGCACGCCGAGATCGCCGAACTCCTCGGCTGCCCGCAAGGCACGGTTTGGTCGCGGCTGCACCATGCCCGCAAGGCCTTCGCAGCCCGCTTGCGCCAGCACGGGTTTTCTGCGCCGGTCGATTACGAGAGAGCCAGGCATGAGTGAAGAACGCGAAGCGGCGGAACTGATCGCCTTGAAGGCAGGATTCGGTGGCGAGCTCAGCGCCGAGGACGCCGCGACTCTGGAGCGGTTCCTGGGGACGGCCGAGGGACGGGCCTACCGCGATGGCATTCTCCAGACGCGCGGGCTGTTGGCTCTTGACCGTGCCGAAGACGATCCTCGCGAGGCTGAACGATACGAGAGACTGCGGGCGCGGTTCGAGGAAACCCATCGGTTGAGCGCGCTCGCGGTAAGGAAGCGGTGGTTCGGTCTGGTGTTTGGCGTGTTCGGCATTTCGACCGTCGGGGCTTTGGTCGGACACGTCCTCGTTGCTGTCTTTCCTAAGCCCGGGCGCGGCCAAGGCGACGTCCTGAACC
>CAYSWE010000418.1:0-4825 GCA_964434515.1 uncultured Phycisphaerales bacterium
GACATAGAGCGCGCCCTGGAAGGGCCTACGGCTGAAGTGAAGCCCCATGATGAAACCGTTCCCCCGGCCATCGAACGCCACACCCGGATCGCCGGACTCGGGCCAGCCGGCGAGCGGCAACGTGCCATCGGCGACAATCGTCTTGCCACCGTCGAGCGACGCGTAGTGACCGAGCACGGGCCGCCCCGATCGATAGTCATTCGCACTGGCGATGAAGTTGTTCGGGTTCTTCGGATTCAACGCCAGACTGAACTCATTCTGCCACCGGCTCGTGTTGTCGCGGTTCATGCGCAGGTTCTTCCCCACATTCAACGGCCCCGTCCCTGAACCAAACACAGCTTCAAAGGGCGGCGGCACCCCCAGCGAATCTTGGACGGGCCCCTGCGGAAGAACGACAGCAACGAAAAGGCTCAGGATGATCATCGCCCCATGATAGAAGAAACGTGTCGTAGTTGTTTTTTCTATCAAAACTTCCCGATCAGCGGCCGGCCTCCTCCAGCGCAACGATGCCGACATCGATGAACTGCCCGCCCTCTGTCTGCCGGCAATGGACCGCGAGGACAACCTTCCCGTCGGCCAGCTGCTTCACCGCATTCTTTCCGAGGCGAGTCAACTCGTAGCCCGTCGTGTAGCCGCTGAGCTTGGCCGCAACCACACCGTCGAACCACACCTGTGCGTCTTCGTCATGGTGTGCGAGCAGCTGCAGGCGCGCCCGGAGCGCGCCCTTCGGCACTTGGACCGTGCGACGCAGCCAGATTTCCGGGCCGCGCCATTGCGTCCGCACAACGGCCCCCGGAGTCTGCTTCGTGCCGAAGCCACCGGGCCCACGACGCCAGCCACGGTCGTCGAAGTCCGGCGCCTGCCAACCAACCCCCGGGGCATCGGTCGTGTAGTGCCACCCCTGCGGTTTCCGTTCGGAGGTCGGAACCAGAGTCTGTACGCTCCGAGGAACCGGTCCAGCGGGAGCCTCCAGCTTGACGACCGCCCGGTCATAGGTCATCACGCCGTTCACCTCGGACTCGACGTCGGTCGTCTGCGTATAGACCGCAGCGGCGAGGCCGCGAGCGACGAGCGGTCCGAGCTGCTTCAACCGTGCCGCGAATCCCCGGTTGAGCGTCGCCCGTGTCTCGAACGTACGGTACCCCCAGTTGGACTCCGATTGCCACGTGTGGCCGACGATCGGCAGGCCGAGCCCACCGAACTCGCCGAGCACCGCCGCCCGGGAATCCTCGACGCGCGGCATACTCGGCCCCGGGTAAACGTGGATATCGTGCACGTCGCCGACGCCACGATCGGCCCACCCGCTCGCCGAGTTCACGAGCCGACTCGGATCCCGCGCACGGATCCACGCCGCGACCCGACTCGTAGCATGCTGCCCCCAGCCCTCGTTGAACGGCACCCACAGCACGATGGACGGATGATTGTGCAGTCCGTCCATCATTCGACCCAGCTCGCGCTCGAACTCGAACGCCGATTGTGCGGTTGGCTTGCCATCCGGCTCACGCGGCCCAATGGATCCTCCACCACTCGGCATATCCTGCCACACGAGCATGCCCAGCTTGTCGCACCAATAGTACCAACGCGCGGGCTCGACCTTGACGTGCTTGCGAATCAGGTTGAAGCCAAGCTTCTTCGCAACCTCGATGTCGTAGCGCAGAGCCGCGTCCGTCGGTGCGGTATAGAGGCCGTCCGGCCAGAACCCCTGGTCAAGCAGCCCAAGCTGAAAGTATGGCCGACCGTTCAGAAACAGCCGAGGCACGCCGTCCGCGTCGTTCTTCAGTGCGATCGTGCGCACGCCAAAATAGCTGCGCACGGTATCGATCACATGGTCATCGACCAGGAGCGCCACCTCGAGTTCGTAAAGGAAAGGATCGCGCGGAGTCCATGCCCTCACATTCCCCCTCACATCCCGAAGCCGGATCGCCAAGGGCTGCGTCAACGAACCACGCTTCTCGGCAACCAAGCGCCCCTCCACCTCGACTCGGGCGCGGAGCGCGACGTCGACTCCCTCAAATATGTCCGTCCCATTGCAGATCGCGCGGACTCGAACCTCCTTGGACGCCAGGTCCGGATCCACGCGGAGTGCATCGATGTGCATTTCCGGCACCGGCTCGAGCCACACGGTCTGCCAAATCCCTGTTGTGGCCGTGTACCAAATGCCACGCGGTCGCGCGGTCTGCTTGCCGCGCGGTTGGTCGCCCGCATCCGTAGGATCCCACGTCGCGACGACGAGTTCGTGCTCGGCTCCGGTCCGGACATACGGCGAAATATCGAACGAGAATGCATCGTAACCACCCCGATGCTCGCCAACGGGATGCCCATCGACGAACGCGCGGCACTCCCAATCGACCGCGCCAAAACGCAGAAACACACGCTGACCACTCCAACCACTCGGCACGCGAAACCGTCGCTGGTACCAGAGACGCTGGTCGGCGCCGACGTGTCGCGCGACGCCAGAGAGCGCCGACTCGATGGGGAACGGAACGAGCAGCTTGCCGCCGAACGAGAGCGGCCGCGGCGCCATCCGTGGCGCAACGGCAAAACGCCAAAGCCCGTTCAGATTGAGCCAGCGCTCGCGCACGAGCTGCGGTCGCGGGTATTCCGGATGCGCGGTGGCCGGCGAGACCTCCTTGGCCCAACGCGTGACGAGCGGAGCCTTCGCCGGACGCCAGCGCTGCGCCGAGAGCGTTTCCACGCAAGACCAAGACAGCATCGAACCAACGACCAGAATCCAGCGAACCAACATGGCTGCAGCGTAGCCCCACCGCGCGCCCGCAGACCGCGATTCTCGTCGGAACACGATCGCTGGCAAGGCACGCGGACGCTCGAGCCAAGCGCGACGGGCTTCCTCGCTTGCATGGCGATGCCAACGGCGTAGAACCACGCCGATGACGCCCACCGAAAGCCAGCCGATCTTCCAAGCCGGAAACCCCGTCCAAGCGGTCGCCCCGATGGTCGGACACACGCCGCTGCTCGAGCTGCGCTGCAAGGTCGATGGGACACCACGCCGCGTGTTCGCCAAATACGAGGCGCTCAACCTGACCGGCAGCATCAAGGACCGCATGGCGCTGCACATCCTTGGGTGCGCCTACGCGGACGGCCAGATCCGCCCCGGATGGGAAATCGCCGAGGCAACGAGCGGGAATACCGGGATCGCGTTCGGCGCCATCGGGCGGGCGCTCGGGCACCCGGTGCGCATCTTCATGCCGGATTGGATGAGCACGGAACGCGTGTCACTCCTGCGCGCGTTCGGCGCCGACGTCGTGCCGGTGTCGTCGTCCGAAGGTGGATTTGTCGGTAGCATCGCGATGTCGGAAGCCTGGGCCAGGGACCACGAGCGAGTGTTCTTGCCGCGGCAATTCGCGAACCGATGCAACCTCGACGCACACCGCCTAGGAACCGGTCCGGAGATCCTCCGGCAGCTCGGCTCGGTCGGCCTGAAGCCGGCCGCGTTCGTCGCCGGAGTCGGAACGGGTGGCACCGTCATGGGCGTCGGTCGAGCGCTGCGCGAGCGCGACGGTGCGGTGCACATCCATCCACTCGAACCAGCGGATTCCCCGGTGCTCACGGCTGGCTCCAAGGTCGGCAGCCATCGCATCGCTGGCATCTCGGACGAGTTCGTGCCCGACATCGTCGACCTCAGCGAACTCGATGCGATCGTCGCGGTCCACGACGGCGACGCAATCCTCATGGCGCAGCGCCTGGCCCGCGAACTCGGCCTCGGCGTCGGCATCTCGTCCGGAGCCAACATCCTCGGCGCACTCCAGCTTGCCGGTGAACTTGGCGATGACGCGGCGGTCGTGACGGTTCTGCCGGACAGCAACAAGAAGTATCTGAGCACCGACCTGTTCCACGACGAACCAACTCGCCCGGACTACCTGACGCCGCATGTCGAGCTCGGCGGCTTCCGCGCGATCCGCGACACGCAGGCCAGCACATGAACGCCAAAGCCACCGAGGTTGCGGCGCTGCTCTGCACCTGCCCGCCCGATCACGCCGAGCGTCTGGCACGCTTCCTCGTTGAGGGGAGGCTGGCTGCGTGCGTCAACATCGTCCCTGCGGTGACGAGCATCTACCGCTGGAAGGATCAGATGGAACAGGACACCGAGTGCCTGCTCATCATCAAGTGCCCACGCGCCGCTGTGCGCCCCGTGACCGAAGCCCTGGTCTCCGAACACCCCTACGACCTGCCCGAAGTCATCGCCGTCTCGATCGAGGATGGCAACCGGGACTACCTGCGCTGGGTGCTCGACGCCTGCACCCGCTAACGGGCGGCTTTGCTCGCCGCAGCCCGCCGGGGCAACGCTTCACGAGCCCCAGTCGGCCATGTCGTCCGCGGATCGGCCTACTTGGACCGCGTCTTGCGATACCACGCGCGCCATTCGGCCTGCTTGGTGTGCAACGTGCGAATGCTCAAAAGGGCAGCCTCGGCCGCTTGGCGGAGCTCGAGATCGTGGAACGTCAGAAGCTCGATCAGTCTAGGTGCGGCGCGGCGATCCGCGAGCGAGCCCAACAGTTTGCAGATGCGAATCCGATCGGCCAGCGAGCGCCGATCGAGCATGCGCACGAGCAGCGGCACGGCATCGAGGCTGTGGCACCGGCGCAGCCAGTCGACCAACATCGACGCGAACGCTTCGGGTGGCAGATGGTCGGCATACTGCGCTGTGACAAAACGTAGGTTCGGCGCTGTAGCGGCAAGTTGCGCCAAGAGCTTCGGCTGCTCGCGCGGCGTCGCTCGCTTCCAGAGCGTGCGAATCGCGGCTTGCAACGCCTCCCCGCGGACACCACCAGACTGCAAGAACCTCAGGATCGCCGAACTGGGGACC
>CAYSWE010000419.1:0-2815 GCA_964434515.1 uncultured Phycisphaerales bacterium
CGCAGATAGCCCTGCCGCAGATAGCCCTGCCGCAGATGACACTGCCGCAGATGACACTGCCGCAGATGACACTGCCGCAGATGACGCTGCCGCAGATGACGCTCGCGAGTTCTTACTTCTCGCCGGCGTCGCCACCGAGGTTGACGCGGAGGTCGCGCAGCAGCTTGGCACGCGTGCCTGGCAGGATCGGCGCCTGGCCCAGCGCACTCAGCGCTGCGGCGCGAAGGCCCTCGTCGGCAGCCGAGTCGGACGCTACCTGGATCAGTGCGTCGACGCTGGCCTGATCGACCTTGCCGAGGCGCGCCATGATGCGACCGAGGGCATGGGCCGCGGCGCCCGCGATCTTGGGCGAATCCTTGGCAGCAGCCATGACCTCGACGATCCCGGCGAGCTGGTCGACGCCGGCAGCATGGCCGAGGGCCTCGAGCGACTGGACCGCGACACCCTCGCCACGCTTGGCCGCTTGGATCAGCGAAGCAGACGCTGCCGCTACCGGATACGCGGTCGGATCGAGCTTGGCGAGCGCGGCTGCGGCGTCACTCGCAACGCGGTCGGCTGCCTTGCGGTCGGCGCCGAGATCGGCGCCCTTCAAGACTTCGTCGATCGCCGTAGCAAGCCCGGCTCCCGTAACCGCCCCTTCGATGTAGCCGGCGATCTTGTCACCGTAGGCCTCCTGCGCCGCGGCCTTGTTCTTGGTCACCAAGACGACCTTGACGTTCTTGAGGTGGGGGCGGTCTGCGATGAAATCGAGGACGTCGTTGACGAGGAACGTATCGAGCTGCTCGTTGACGACGAGCACGTCCGGCGGGAACTTGGCGATGTCGCCGAGGCCGCTGGCCGTGGAACCGGACGCATCGACGATGAGCCCCGTGGTCTCGGAGTTGGCGGTCTCGGCCTGCGTCCGGTTGCTGTCGTTCGGGTCGATGACTTTGACGACGCGGTGCGATTGCTCGAGAACGGCCTGACCGAGGTCAGCAACGACCTGCCCGCGCTGGGCATCGCTGAGCTTGGCGTCCATGCCAGCCAGAGCGACAGCAGCTCCGTAGCGAATGCGCTTGTCGGGATTCTGCAGACTATCGAGCAGCGGCGAACCCTGGAGATTCGTCGGGTCCTCGAGCTTCGCGAGTGTGCGGAGCGACTCGACCGCCGCCGGAATCATCTTGTCCGCGACGTTTTGCTGGAACGCCTTACGAACGGCGCTCGCACCAGCCACGGCCACAGTGCGACCCAACTCGGCAATCGACGGCTTGAGGGCAACAAGCGCCTCCTCGTCGGGGCTCGCCGCGTCGACCACGGCCTTCTCGGCGACGTAGGCGCGGGTCAGCGCCACCAGGGCAGCCTCGCTGCTCGGGTCCACGTCGAGTGCACTGTAAGCGGCGTCCTTGGCGAGCTCGAGCGGATAGATCACCGCCGGCACCTTGCGATGCACGAGCTTGCCATCGCGGAAGGACCAGACGCCATCGAGGATATCACCGTCCTGGAGAAGCGAAACGTCGCCCCTGAGGAAGCCGTTGCTCTGCCGCAGGAACAAGTCCAGGCTCGCGGGCAACACGTTGTTGCCGGCGATCTTGGCGATCGCCCGGTTGGCAACGTCGCGAACTGCGCCGTCCTCGTCTTTCTCGGCCAAGCGCTTGAGCGCGGGCAGCGCCCGACGGTCGCCGATGTAGAGCAGCGCCGCGGCGATGTTCCGCCGTAGCACGGCATTCTCGCTCGCGAGCGCGGCGACCAGTGGCAACGTCGCGTCCCGACCGATCTGGTCGAGCGCCAGGATGGCGTAGGTCTGCTGATCGTCCTCATCCACATTGCCCAACGCGTCGAGCAAATACGGCACGGCGTAGTCACCGTGGTCGGACATGAGTTTGACGTCCGCCGCGCTACGTGTCTCGTAGTCGTCGGACAGCGCCTTCTCCACCAATCCCTTGATCAAGTCCGAGTCGGACGAACGACGCTTGCGCTCGACCTGTGCGAGTCGCAGGAAGCGAGTCGCGACCTTCGACAGGTTGTCGTTCTTGACCATCATGGCAGCCCAGATGCGGCTGTCCGTCTCCTTCCAGATGCGATAGGCATCCTCACGGGACGGATCCGCAGCCACGGCTGCCTTGAACTTCTGCAGAGCCTCGGCGTCCTTGTTGACGCTGAGTAAGCGAACGCCTTCTTCGAAGAGCTCTTTGGCGTCGCCTTGAGCTCGGAGGGTGCTGACGCTGACAAGCGCAGCGGCGGAGATGACGAGGAGGCTTCGACCGAAACCGTTGACCATGTGATCAGGCTCCTTAGGCGCGACGAAAATGCGGGCAAAGGGTCTGGCACGGGCTCGCCGTGCGGAATGCAGGACCGGGGGCACTCGATCCCAGAACCGACCCGTGTCGGCTCCAAGCTCTGCACTGAAACCAGCTTGGAACAAACCCGTTCGGGTTGGACAAGTCTAATGCCAATGCAGGATGCGTCAACCCATCGCTGTGCGCGCGCTGCACACAGGCAGAGCTGGAACATCCGAGCGCAGAAGATTACCCCAGCGGGCCGGCAGAGGGAGCACGAATCACAAGTTCTCGAGGCTGGTGTGGAATCCGCGCTGGGGAGGGCTGCATGATGCAAGCGATGTCCCCCGCAGCAGCCAGAGCGCGCATCCTCGTGATCGAGGACGAGCGCGACATTCGCGAGAGTTTCACCGCAATCCTCGAATCCGAGGGGTTCGCCGCCAGCGGTGCGGCCTCACTGCGGGAGGCGCGGCACGCGCTCAAGACGTTCCGGCCGCACCTGATTCTGCTGGACATCGGCCTGCCCGACGGCAGCGGCCTCGATCTACTCGAGGAATTGG
>CAYSWE010000419.1:2825-4808 GCA_964434515.1 uncultured Phycisphaerales bacterium
GGTCGAGACCGCGGTTCAGGCCATGAAAGGCGGTGCGACTGACTACCTCGAAAAGCCCGTCGGGCTGGATCGACTGCTCACGACGGTGCGGCTGTGTCTCGAGACCCAGGGCCTCCGCGACGAGAATCTCAACCTGCGCGAGCAGGCGCTCGCTCGCTACAAGATCGTCGGCGGTTCGGCGGCGCTCGAGGATCTCCTAAAGAAGGTCGACCGGGTCGCTGCCGCCGACATCCCGGTGCTCATCACCGGCGAAAACGGCACCGGCAAGGAACTCATCGCGCGCCATCTACACCTGCGGTCCGATCGCTACGGACAACCCTTCCTGGCGACAAACTGCGCGGCGGTTCCGGAGACGCTGATCGAGGCCGAGTTCTTCGGCCACGTCAAGGGCGCGTTCACCGGCGCCGACAGCGATCGCGACGGACTGTTCGTCGAGGCCGGCGATGGCACGCTCTTCCTGGACGAAATCGGCGAAATGCCGGCACCCCTGCAAGCCCGGTTGTTGCGCGTCCTGCAGGAGCGGACGGTGACGCCGGTGGGCTCGAGCACGCCACGCCCGGTCGCCTGCCGAGTCGTGACGGCGACGAACAAGGACCTGCTCGGCCAAATCGAGGCAGGACAGTTTCGCGAGGACCTGTACTACCGCGTCCGCGGGGTAGAGCTCGTGGTACCACCGCTGCGCGAGCGCCGCGGCGACATCGCGATCCTCGCAACGCATTTTCTCGAACTGGCGCTGCGTGACAACCAACGCAAGGTCAAACTCGGCAGCACCGCGCTCAGCTGGCTCGAGCAGCAGGGTTGGCCAGGCAACATTCGCCAACTCGCCAGCCTGATGCAATCCGCCGCGCTCTTGCTCGACGAAGGCGAGGTCGACCCAGACGCACTCGCGACACTGCTGCGACCGGGACGAGCCGCCTCACCAGAAGCCGGCCAGGATTGGTTTGCAGTCGATAACATCCGCGAGTTCCGAGCAGCCGTCGAGAAGGAGTTCCTGCGACGCAAGCTCGAACTCGAGGGATGGAACGTGAGCGCCACCGCGCGGCGCATCGGGATCCGTCGAACCAACCTCCACGAGCGACTCAAACAGCACGGCCTCAAGTAGCGAGCCGGCCGGAGGGGCTATTTCGGCATTCGCAGCTTGGTGCCGGGCAGCAGGACTCGGGCCCGGGCCTTCGGGTTGATCGCACGAATCTTCGCCACGTATTTGTCCGCATTGCGTCGGCCGACCCGGGCAGCCGCGATCCGCCATAGGGTGTCCCCGCCACGTACCGTGTAGGTCGCGCTCGCTCGAGCGGAACTCGGTTCGCCGGCACGCCGGTTCGCGGGTGCAGCCGCGCCGGTGGCCCTGGAGGAACGTCGCGCGGGCGCGACGCGATCTCGCAGCATCGACCGACTCGCGAGCGGACGGATCGCAGACTTCGGAATCAAGAGCTTGGAGCCAGGCCTCAGCGCGTTGGGATTCAGCTTGAGCGACTCGTTGACTGCGAGCACATCGTCCAGTGCCGCCTGAGTTCCACAGACATCTTCGAGGATCTGCGTGAGCGTGTCGCCACGTCGGACCGTGTAGCTCAGGTAGTCGGGGGCACCGCTGTACTGCATCGCTACGCGCATTCCTGTGGTTGCAGGAGAAAAACCCGAAGGGCGCGCGGTGGCGTCCGCGACCGGCCCGGCGCCGATCGGCCTGACTGCGACTCTGGCGTCATCGCCTGCCCGCATCGCACCAGCCGGCGGAACCGCGTCACCGTCCGACCGACCGGCGTTGGCTGCCCCGTGTTCGGAACCAGCAGCCTCGCCGCCCAACGGAATCGGTTCGCCGCGCGGCGCGGACCGGCCCATGAGTTCGCTGAGCGTGCGTGGCGTCCCAGCGTTCGGCTGCACCGCGCCTGAATCGGACACGCCCTGGTGGTCCTCGGGTACCACATCGGGAGTCGCCGGACGCTGCTTCGCCGTCCGATCGCCAGCCGTCCGGTCGCCAGCCGTCCG
>CAYSWE010000420.1:0-4804 GCA_964434515.1 uncultured Phycisphaerales bacterium
TGCAATCCCTGTTCCCGAACGACCGCGGCCACGCTTGTTTCGTTCGGCTTCGTCAACTCCACGCCAAGAAACTTCGAGAATCCCGCAGCAGGTTCGGCGTCTGGCATAACTCCCTGTGCTATGCCGCCGCGCTCCTCCCATCCCGCTGACCGCGCCTTCCGCCGCTTCCACGACAGCGGCGACCCGGACGCACTGGCAAAGGTCTACGATCTGACGGCCGACCGGCTGCTGCGCGCTGCGCTGCGCCTGGCCTACACTCCGGCACAAGCCGAGGACTTGGTCCAAGCCACGTTTCTCGTAGCGATCGAACGCGCCAGCCACTACGACGTGAACCGACCGGTGCTGCCGTGGCTGATCGGTATTCTCGGCAACCAGGCCAAGCTGCAGCGGTGGCGCGAGGGTCGCCGGCCCGACGCCGACCGCCTCGGTGGCGCTGGGACGGTGCTCCCGGAAGAGACGCTCGCCTCCGCCGAGTTCCGTCAGGCGCTTGATCGAGCGATCGAAGAGTTGCCGCAGGCTTACCGGCCGGTCTTGGTCATGCGGCTCCTGCACGGCCTGTCCACCGGCGACATCGCACACGCACTCGGCCGACCCGCGGGAACGGTGCGCTCCCAGCTTTGTCGCGGCATCGGACTGCTGCGCGGCTCGCTGCCGGCGGGGTTTGCTGGCGCCGTGTTGATGCTCGTAACGTCCGAACGCGGACTCGCCGCCATCCGCCATGTCGTCGTCTCCGCGAGCCAGACAACGGCCGGCCTAACGACCACAGCCGGCTGCACCGGCGTGGCACTGGGAATCGCCATGAAGAAACTCATTTTGGCTACTTTGATGCTCTTGGCTGGCGCGGCCCTGGGTTGGACCGTCTGGCCCGACACAGGACTCGATCCCCAAGACACAAACGAGCTGCGGCCGCGCCTCGTACGAGTGCACTGTGCGCGGGGCGGCACGGCGTACGCCAGCGTGCGGGCTGGCAAACAGACCGTGGTCCGGCTCGCCATCCCCGCGGGTTTCCGCATCGAGGGCACGGTCGTCGACAGCAACGACCAGCCGATCCCGAATGCCGGGATTTGGCTATCCGAGCGCTGGAGCGCGGCGCACGGTCATGTCGTGGCTCGCAGCGACCACGATGGTCACTTCCACATCCGCGCAATCACCGGGACACGCTATGTCGCCGCCTATCATCGCGAGCACGATCCGTCGCGCGTCTATTGGATCAAGCCGCTTGGGCTCGGCAAGGCGCACTCGCTGCGCATTGTCCTCGGTGGTCGCGGAGCCCAGGCCCGCGGCATGGTCCTCGACTCGCAGGGTAGGTCCATCGCCAACGCGCGCGTGCTCGTCGGCGAGGAGGACCGCCAGCCCGACCGTCGTAGCGAAGACGGCGAGTGGGTTGCGGGACCGCCACCGCGTTCCGTTTCGACCGACCGCCATGGACGCTTCTCCCTGACGGGCCTGCAGCCCGGGCAACTCGCGCTCGAGATTCGCGCTCGCGGCTTTGGCCGACTCCACAGCCAGATCCTCGCAACCGTCGGCCAGCCACTCGAGGCGCGTTTCCGGTTGCGCCATGGCGCGACGATCACGGGCACAGTGGAGACCGCAAGCGGAGATCCGATCCCGCACGCGCAGTTGTTCACCGGGAAGCAGACCAGTTTTTCCAGCGTCTGGGCCAACACCGATGCGCACGGGTCGTTTCGGCTCGTGGACGTAGCGACGGACGAGAATGTCGTCGTGCATGCGGCGCTCGGTGGCAGGCCCATTGCGAAGAAGACGTTTCGGTTGCGCCCACGCGCAAGCTCCACCTGGCGCATCGTCGCGGACGAGCAGCCGGCGGGCGTCGAACTCGTCGGGCGCGTCGTCGATTGGCGTGGCAACGCTCTACCGCGCTGGCGCGTTGTCGCGTCGTGGGGAAACGCGCGAACCCGAAAGGTCCGGTCGACGACCACCGACCCCAGCGGTCGCTTCGAGATCCGCGGGCTCGGGGCAAGCGTGCTGCGCGTCTGGACGCATCCGCCGGGACGCTGGGCCGACTTTCCGCGTGCGCTGCTGAGCGACGTTCGAGCCGGTGAAGAACTGGTGATCCGCGTTCCCGACAGCAAGTTGACCATGGCGACGATCACCGCCAAAGTCGTCGACCCGGACGGACTGCCGAAGCTCGCACGCCTGGTGCTCTGGAGCAGCACAGCCAAGGTCGCGCGGACCTTCAGCAACGATCCCGAGGACGGCAAGTTCCTCGTGCATCCAGTCCCGCCAGGCGAGACGACGATCGAGCTGCGGGCCGCTGGGTATCCATGGATCCACGTTCCGAGCAAGACCCTTCGCCCCGGGCTGACGTTGGCGCTGGGGACACTGAAGCTCGACGCCGGGGGGACGATCACCGGCACGATCGCCGGTACTGCCATCCCACCAAAGTTGGCGCTGCGCTTGTTCGACGCCAAGGGACGCGAGGGTGGCGTCATCCGCAGGATCGGCAATCGCATCCAATCCAGCACGCTGCGGGCGGGACACTACCGCCTCGTCGTCCAGGGTCCGCGGGTCGAACGTATCGAGCGCAGCGTCGACGTCGCCGCCGGACGCGCGACGCACCTCCAAGTCACCCTCACACCCGCCGCAGCGTGCAAGATCGTTCTGCGGTTGCCGCCCGGTCAACCCCGGCCACGCTGGCTATTCGTGACGCTTCGCGGACGCGACGGCAAGCTTGTCTGGAACGGCAGTGCCGAGCCGAACGGCGCGCTCGAGGCGCTGGCTTCGGCCCCGATTGGCGAGTTCCGCGTCACGGCCCACGCAGCACGGGGGCTCACCGCGTCCGGCACACTCTCGATCACGAACCTACGCGACATCCCCACGCTGACTCTGACCTTGCGCAAACGATAGCTCGCACACGCTGGTGGTGGCTTATAGTCCTCAAGTCTCGCCCACACTCGTAGGAGTCGCCGAAGCGTCCCGTGCTGTTGCTGTTCATCGTCGCCGTAGCGTTCTTGCTGCGCTGGAGCTTCCGGGGGCAGGTCCTGATCGCCGATCGCGTCCTGCCGTTCGGCCCAGACTCGTGCTTCCACCTCTGGCGAATCGAACAGGCCGTTCGGCATGGTGCACCACCGCGCCACGATTCTCTGCTCAACGCGCCCGATGGCGCCGGCGTCATCTACCCGGACGGATTCGACGCCGCGCTCGCCTTCCTCGCACGTCTCGTTTACGGCGAACATGCCACGCGACTCGAGATCCAGACCGTGTCCTTTCTCGTCATCGTCGCGCTTGGTGCGCTGGCGGTGCTGGCCAGCTATGCACTCGGCCGGACGATCCTGGGACGACGAGAGGGTCTGCTCGCAGCCGGAATCTCGGCCGTCTTGCCCGTGCACGTCATGCCGTCCTTCTTTGGTCGTGTCGACCATCACGTGCTGGAGCTCGCGCTGCCGTCCTGCATGTTGGCGCTCCTCGTCGGCCGTACCTCGCCGGGGATCGACCGACCTCGCGATGCCCTGCGCGGCGTCGGTGCCGGCGTGCTGCTGGCCGTACTCGTCTACTGCGTACCCGCGGTGCTGCTGCATGCCGGCGTCGTCGCGACCTCCCTCGTCGTCGGCGCACTGTGGGCCGCACGGCAGGGCCACGCGTTGGTCGCGCGCCGCATCCTGCTTCGCTCGGGCATCGCCTTTGGGCTCGCGGCGCTGCTGGCGCTGCCGGATGCACTGACGCGGAGCAACTACGTCGCCTTTGAGCCGTCGCGACTGGCTGCCGCCACGCTCACAGCCGCCGCGGTCGCGTTCTTCGGCCTGGTGCTCGCATCCCAGCGCGGCCCGCGCTCGTTGTCGGTCGCGACCGCCGGGCTCGCTCTCCTGACGGCCGCCGCGTTGGTCCTCTTTGCGCCGAGTGGGCTCGGCTTCGTGAGCCGTAGTGGCATCATCGGGCTGATCGAAGAGTCCAAACCGTTCTGGTCGGACCCGAAGAGCTTCCTCGCCACCAACTCGCTGCTGCTGTTCGCTGTCCCGTTCGCGCTGTTCGTCATCGTCAACGAGAAGCGCTCGGCCGCCGCCGCAGCGCTCGCGACGATCGGCACGCTCGGCTTCGTTCTCGCGCTCATTCAGATCCGCTTCGGTGTCATCGTCGCAGTCCCGGCCGCCGTAGCGATCGCCGGCCTGTTCTTGGGCCTCTGGCGCGAAACGACGCGGGCAGCGCGGGTCGTCCTCTGCCTCTTGTTCGCCGCCCCCATCGGCTTCAGCTTCTACGTGACGGCCACCACCAGGATCGTGCAGACGCGGTCCATCGCACTGCTCGAGGCCACCGATTGGCTGCGCGAGCACGCCCCTTACGACGCCGCCGCGGGAAGCAACACGGCACACACGATCCTGTCACTCTGGGGAGAAGGAACCGAGCTCGCCTATCTCTCGGAACGCCCGGCGGTGGTCGGCGCGTTCTATCACGGCGACTACGAGCGAGGCTTCCTGGACTCGATCCGCGCGCTATTCGGCGATGCCGATCCGCTACCGATTCTCCAGCGGCGCAAGGTCCGCTACGTCGTGCTGACTCCTGTGTCGCCGATCCTCGAAATGCAGCACCGCACGCTGCTCAATGCAGGCAACGGCACGGCCCCATCGCTTCACCGACACCTGTTTGCCGCCAACGGCGGGTCCTTGACGAAGGGGCCGAACGCCGCGGCCGCCGCAACGATTCCCGCACTTGGCCGCTTCCGTCTGGTCCACGAATCTCCGCTCCGCATGCAAGTCGGCGGTGCAAAGCTCCCGGCAGCGAAGATCTTCGAGTTCGGGCCCGGCGCACGGATCACGGGTAGGGCACGAGGCCCTCATGTCGTCGTGGCGAT
>CAYSWE010000421.1:0-4799 GCA_964434515.1 uncultured Phycisphaerales bacterium
GTTTGCCTGCGTTTTCCGACTTCACAGGGCACGCACTCCCGAACGTCTCGCCTATCCCGGACTTGTCGGCCGCGTTTCTAGAAACCCGGCTACCGCGTGCGCTTGATGATGTGCCAGCCGAACTTGCTGGTCGTCGGGTTGAACGGCGCCACGCCGATGTCGCCGACGTCGAGGCGCCAGCCTACGTTGCCGAACGCTGGCACCATGCTGCTGCGCGGCATGGCTCCGGGGATCTCGATGCCAGGCTTCTTTGGGTCGGACATCACGTAGACGCCGCCACCGGTGTCGTCACTGTTGGCCTTCATGAGTTCGAGAAAGTCCGCGCCGCCGAGCGCCTGACGAAGCAACAGCGCGGCGCGTGTCTTGGCCGCTTCCTTGGACCGGGTCGCCTTGGTGCCGGTCCCGGCGAACGCGACCAAGATGTGCGCCACCTCGATCGAGCGCACGGCGCGCTCCGTGCGGCTCGCAACTCGCGCGGCAAGCACGTCCAGTTCGCGCTCGGCCGCGGCGTGATCCTCGCCGCAGCCAAGCACGGGCAGGAACACACCGCCAACGAGCGCCAGCCAAGCGCTGCGTCGATGGAATGGAATGGATCGCGTCAACAGAGGTCCTCCTGGGCAGGCAACGTAGGCGATGGCACGCCAAAGCGCCGCATCTTTCTCTGCCCGAGCTGAACGACCGAGCCGCGTTCCCGTTAGGCTGGAACCTTCGATGTCGATTCGCCGACACTCCGCCAGCCCACCGCCGTTGAGCCCACGCTCGATCGCGCTCGCCGTATGCGCCGAAGCCCTGATCGTGGTCCCCGGCGCCTGGCTCGCCACGGGCAGAACACGACCTGAGGCGCATGTGCGATCGATCCGACCGGCACGAGTCGCTGTCCCCGACGAGCCGGTCGAGCTCGCGAGTTACCCCGACGAAATCGAGCCGCAGCCGCGGCCGGTGGAGCGCGCGCTGATCACTCCAGAACCTCCGGAACTGCGCTTCCCGCCGGCACCCGAACCGAACGTCAGCGCAACGAACACGCCGCCCGACGTCGCGGTGCCCGACCGCGCGTGGTTGACGCGTGTGCGCCAAGCCAAGGCCAAGCCCGTGGTCATCGCCGTGCCCACGGCCCTCGCCGCTCCTACACCTCCGCCACGGGTGGCGGTGCCGGCCCCCAAGACACAAAGGGCGTCGCCCCAGCCACTCCAAGGACTGAACACGCCGCCTCCCTACCCGGCGCGCGCGATCCGCTTACGTCAAGAAGGGATCACCGTGCTGCACCTCGACCTCGACGCGGAAGGTCGCGTGCGCAACGCCCGGGTCGCTGAATCCAGCGGCCATCGCCTCCTCGATTTGGTGACCCAGCGGGCGTTGGAACGCTGGCGTTTCTCGTTCGGCCCGGCCACCGTGACATGGCGGATCGAGTTTCGGATCGTCGGCCAAAACGGCAAGGTTTCGGGCCGCGCCACCACCCGCTAGGGTCTCGGCTGATCCGACGTTCCATTCGGGAGCTTCACGAGGAAAGGAGAGGCCTTGGCTTCGACCAACGCGACCACGATCGATCACACCCTGCCACTATCTTCTAGCGCAGCGATGTCCGCGACCCTGTGGGTTTGCGCCTTCGCCGTGCTGACCTTCGCCGGCGCAAACATCGTCATCCCGACGTTCCCGATCCCGATGACATTGCAGACGCCGTTCGTGCTGCTCGCGGGTGCGCTCCTCGGCCGACGGCTCGGCGCCTTCAGCCAACTCGCCTACCTTGGTGCCGGCGCCATCGGGCTGCCGGTGTTCGCCTTCGGCGGCGGCTTGCTCTACTTCGCGACCGGCAGCGGCGGCTACCTGCTGGCGTTCCCGCTCGCAGCGTTCGTCACGGGCCTGATCGTCCACCATCGCGCCACAGCTCACCTGGCGCTCATGCCACGGGTCGCGCTCGGCATGACCGTCGGCCTGGCCTGCATTTTCACCGTGGGCACGCTGTGGCTCGCCGAGGTCCAGGGCCTCGGCTACGCCACGGCGCTCAGCGACGGTTTCGCCAAGCTCCAGATTTGGGACGGCGTCAAACTCACCGGAACAGTGCTAGTCGCCACGCTCGCGCTCAGAAACGCGCGCGCAACGTGAAGATCACGTTCGTCCCCGGCTCATTGAGCCCCGAGTCGAAGATCCGGTAGTCACGGTTGGCGATGTTCTCGATCGCCAGGGACGCAGTGAGCCGTTCGTTCAGACGCGCCGAGCCTCGCACGCCGACGAGGGCGTAGCCCGGCAGCCCGTCCGGCGGAATCCGCTGCGTGTTCCGACGCTCGGCGGCGTTGTAGTCCCGGGCCGAAATGCCATCCGCGAAGGGAACGTAGATCTCGAAGGTCAACCTGTCGTCGACGAGGTCCTGCCAGCGCAGCCCGATCTGGCCCTTGGCCGGCGGCAAGCCCTTGGGATGCGTGCGCCGGCCGTCGGCGGGATCGGCGGCGTCGATCACCGCCTGCACGACGTCGCCGTACGCGTAGATCTCCCAGGCGTCGAGCGACTGGCCGAAGAGTTCGACGAAATCCAAACGCGTCGCGGCCTCGACCTCGACCCCGGACCAATAGCCATCACTGACGTTGGCCTTGGTAACCTCGACATTGCCGCCGACGATGCGCCCAGTCGGCTGCCGCTGGATCAGGTCGCGCCCGAGAGTCGTGAAACCAGTCACCGCGGCGCGGCGAAGTCCGTCGTCAAAACGAGCACCGAGCTCGAACGTCACGAAGCGCTCTGGGTCGAGTCCGGTCGACGGAATCTCGAGATCGCCAGACAGCGCCACGTCGAAGCGAGTCAGGTCCGAGAGATTGGGTGCGCGGAAGCCCTGAGCCACGCTACCAAAGAGCCGTAGGTCCGGCCGCGGCGCGAACAGTAGCTGGGCCGAACCGACCAGCGAGTTCCACGCCCGATGGACCGGGGCAAAGACCTGCGCGTCACTCGGGTCTGGATCGACGGTGTCCGCGTCGGCCTCGGTGTAGCCATAACGCACGCCAGCGGTGACGCGCCAGGCTCGGTCGTTGTCGAGCGCCAGCTCGGCGAGCAAGTAGAGACCGAGCTGGTCGTAGCGCGCGTTATCGGCCACCGCGCCACGCGGCCTGCGCGAACGCAGCGAGCCGTTCGAGTTGAACTCCGCGAACCGGCTATCGACACGTTCATGATAGAAGTCGAAGCCCGCGGTCCACTCAACGCCGAACGCCCCGGTGGTAACTTGCCCGAGGACTCCAAGCTGGTTGTCATCGACGCCTTGAATGCGCCGGCGACTGTTGGAGCGCACCCGATTCTCCTCTTCGCGGAACTCCTGCCAGGAGACCGTCAAGGATGCGGCCAGCGGATCGCCACGCCCGTTCTCTCGCTGGCCGTGTCCGTAGCGCAACCAGTAGAGATCGCGTTGCTGATCGATGTCGCGCAGGAAGTCCTTGCCCGGCGTCGTGCCGCGCCAGGACTTGGCAAACACGGTTGAGTGCGTGCGCGGCCCATCCATCGGGTTGGCGTGCTGAAAACCGAACGTGTACAGGTCGCCACAATCGCACGCATAGACCAGCTTGCCGTCGGCGTCGAAGTCGCGATACGCCGTCTGCGGCATCTCGCCGATCGTCTTGCCACCGACCAGCGAGCCGTAGTCGCGATACGTCGCCCCGAGGTGCCAGCCGAAATTGTCGGAGTTGCCATGCGTCTCGAGCCGCTCGGTAAACGACTGCTCGGCCGACGAATACCGGAACAGCGCCCCCACCTCGTTGCGAAACCCAGGCTCCAGCTCACCCGGCCCTTGCAGGATCGCCTGGCCCGTGCCGGCAATCGCATCGCTGCCATACAGCACCGAAGACGGCCCGCGAACCAACTCGAGGCGCTCGAGAGCGAGCGAGTCGACGGTGTTCCAGTATTCGACATTGCCCGAGCGCCAGATCGAGGTGTTGACACGAATCCCGTCCACGAGGAGCAACGTGTAGAAGCCGGTCATGCCACGGATCTTGGGCGACCCTTGCGCCGGTCCGGTCTTCTGGACGGAGACGCCAGGACTCTCGCGCAGCGCCTCGGGCAGCGTGCGCACCTGGCGCAGTTCACGGAGTTCGCGCTGATCCAGCACTTCGAACGCGCGCGCAACGTCGAGCGGATTCGTCGGCGTGCGGGTCGCCGTAATGACGGTCCGCCCGTCGGCCGGGTCGGCCTTCGACTGCCGATCCGGATCCTCCTGCGCGCGCGGCAGTGCGACCACGAGCGCGACAATATATACGCCAAACAGAAAGCGGTTCCGGCTTGTCCAACCTGGCAAAGAAGTCTCTCACAATCCGCGCCGATCCTTGATGGTCTGGGATCCCAGAAGCCCGGCCTCAGGCGCGAGTCAGGCCGTCGTTCCCATCGATCCGGACAGCCAACGTGCCGACTGGAACTCGGTTCATCCCAATCTCACCCGCTTCCCGCTCCGGCCGTGGGCTCCGAACAGAAACCGCCGCCCTACTTCTCCAACCTGGCAAAGAAGTCCCTCAAGATCCGCGCCGATCGCTGGCGGTGGGCGATCTTGTAGATGGGAAGCTCGCCCTGGGCGCGAGCCAGGACGTCGTTCCCGTCACGCCAGAGCGCCAACGTCCCGAGTGGAACGCGATTCGTCCCCAGCGCCCGAAGGATTCCAAGCTGCGTCTTCTTCGCCAGGATCGCGTCCGCGTCGACCCCGACCACCTTCGAAGCGTCGAGCGCGCGCAGCGTCGAATACAGTTCGTCGAACTCATCGTCAACCTTGCCGTCGCGGACCCAGTTGCCCTTGGCGTCTAGCTCCCAGACCCGCGTCTGGCCACCGATCTCGACCTCGA
>CAYSWE010000422.1:0-4750 GCA_964434515.1 uncultured Phycisphaerales bacterium
CGCCCGGGGGAAACCGTTTGCCGTGACCGTGCACTACCGCGGGCAACCTCGAGTTGCGCCGCAGCCACCCTGGAAGGGCGGATTCACTTGGAGCAAGTCGAAGAGTGGCCAACCGTGGATCGCTACGTCGTGCCAGGGCGAGGGAGCCGACCTCTGGTGGCCGTGCAAGGATCATCCGTCGGACAAGCCCGAGTCGATGGATCTCTGGATCACCGTGCCAACCGATCTGATCTGCGCGTCGAACGGTCGCTTGCTTAGCGACGAACAGACTCTGGATGGTGCGCGACGCTTCCACTGGCGTGTGTCGACGCCGATCAGCAACTACTGCGTCGCGCTCAACATCGGTCCCTACGAGGTGCTCCGAGACCGCTTCCAGAGCTGCGCCGGCGAGCAAGTGCCGGTGTTTTTCTGGGTGCTCCCCGAAAACGTCACCCGGGCACGCCAAGCCTTGCCGGAGTTCTTGGATCATCTACGGCAGATGGAGGAAGTCTGTGGGCCCTACCCGTTTCGCACGGAGAAGTACGGCATCGTCGAGACGCCGCACCTCGGCATGGAGCACCAGACGATCATCGCGTACGGCAATCGTTATCGAAAGTCGAGCTTCGACTTCGACTGGTTGCACCACCACGAAATGAGCCACGAGTGGTGGGGGAATCTCGTGACCTGCCGCGACTGGAAGGACATGTGGATCCATGAGGGCTTCGCGACCTACATGCAGGCGCTCTATCTCGAGAGTCGGCGCGGCAAGGCAGCCTACCGCTCCGAGATGGCGGCCAAGCGTCGCCAGATCGTCAACCGCCGCGCCGTGGCGCCGATTCAATCGTGCGACAGTCAGGGCGCCTACTTTGGCGCGAGTAGCGGCTTCGACAACGACATCTACTACAAGGGGGCATGGATCCTGCACACCTTGCGCTGGCTTGTCGGCGACCCGAAGTTCTTCCGAGCGCTCCGTCGGATGGCCTATCCGGATCCCGCGCTCGAAAAACTGACCGATGGGCGTCAAGTAAGGTTCACCGACACCAAGGAGATTCGCGCCATCGCCGAGCGTGTCTGTGGACAGCGACTCGGCTGGTTTTTCGATCTTTACCTACGTCAGCCGAAGCTACCCAAGCTCGTCGTCGAGCGCACCGACACGCACGCCACGCTGCGCTGGGTCACGCCCAACCACCTTCCCTTCCCCATGCCCATCGAGGTCGACATCGACGGCCAACGCCAACGCATCCCCATGCCCAAGGGCCAAGCCCGCATCACGCTCCCCAAAAGCGCCAAGCTAGTCATCGACCCAGAAGCCAAAGTGCTGCGCAGCAAAAAGGTGTCGTAGTCATTTTTTCCTCCAAAACTTCCCGACTCCGCTCGACCGCTCATTCGCTCATTCGAGCAGCCCGCCGCCCGCGCCGGCCCCGCCGAGCGGTCGACGCAGCTGGAGCTTGCCGCCGTCAGCCCTACCCTCTTCCTTGGCTTGCGAACCGCTAGACCCGTGTGAGTAGCGCGTGCGCGTCTGCGGATGCACATGTCGAAAGTAGTCCCGCAACTTGGGGTCGCCTGCATAGACCAGGCCGCGCTCGTCGCGCAGCCCGCGGCGTTCGTCGTCCAGCTTGGCGCGGAACCCGAGCAGCACGCCGTCATAGTAGCGCAAGCGCTCGCGATTGCCGTTGAGCCGCGCGCGCCGCCGATACTCGATCCACAGAGGTTCAAGTGTTGCGGACAGGTAGCTGTGCACATATTCCGCCATCTCGAGGTTGGCTGGTGTCCCGAGCAGTTCGAGTGTGCGACCGTTCTTGCAGGTATGGGCGTCGAAGCTCCAGGTCCAGAGCGCCTCGACAAAGAAAAACTCGGCGACGAGCGACGCCAGCGTGATCTCCCACGAGTGGTGGCGGCGGCGGACCGCGCCGACCTGGCGCCGCGCGAACGAGCGATCCTGTGTGGCTTCGAGCAGGTCGATGTTGTGCTGCGTCAGGAGCGCGTGCGCCTTACGCACGGCCGCCGCAGCCTCGTGCCGGTTCGGACTCGTGCCGAGCGCGAGCAGCTTCTGAACAACGGCAACGATCCGGTGCTGCGGCGCCTCGCCGGACGCCTTCGTGGCGTCGCCGGTCGCGCGGGCGTCGACACGGAGCCTCTCGCACGCAAGCCGAAATGCGGGTCCATGTGGCGGCTCATTGGTCACGCGCAGGACATCGCTTACGTATTGGTGCGCCATCTCGTGGCGCAACGTCTCCAGGACCGCGGACCAAGGAGCCGTCTCGATGTGCTGCGCGGAAACCGTCAGGACCCTTCGCTCCGCATCCCACTGGCCCAGCGTGCGCGTCCCGCCGCCGACCATGATGAGCGGCGCCGTCAGCGCGCGGCGCAAGTAGAGCGAGTTGAACGTGTGCCACCATTGCTGCAACTCGCGCGTCCAGAGCTCCGCGATCGCGGCTCGAGCCGACTCCTCCAAATCGTCGAATGCCATGCGCCGCAAGCTGCCCGTGTACCGGGCCTGTGCCAAGTGGTCGTTCAGATTTTTCGCAGCCGACTCGCAGTACGGCTTTCCACGCCCGGAGGCAGCGTTTCCGTCGTAGACTCTCGGTCTGGTCCTGGTCCACGGATTCGTGTGTTCCGGACAAGAGAGTCGATACAGCAGGCATCGCACATGTTCCCAAATCTCGAATCCAACGTCTTGCTCGGTCGACGGGCCTTCTTGGCCGGAGGGCTCGGCCTCGCCGCGCTACCGCGGATGGCACTGGGGGCCGGTCGTCGCGCAGACGCGCCGGCCCAGACGGTCATCCAGATCTTTCTCCAGGGAGGCTTGAGCCACATCGACACGTGGGATCCGAAGCCGTATGCGCCGGTCGAGTACCGCGGCGAGTTCGGCACCGTGCCGAGCAAGGTGGACGGCGAGGTCCTCAGCCAGACCCTGCGATACACCGCGGCAATCGCCGATCGGATCGCGATCGTGCGCTCGATGACGCACACCCAGGCTGCTCACGAGCGCGGCACGCACAGCATGTTGACGGGTTATCCACCTTCGCCGGCCGTGACCTATCCGAGCCTCGGCGCCGTAGTCTCGCACGAGTTGCACGGGCGCAACGCGCTGCCTCCGTACGTGAGCATCCCGAACGCGAGTCTCATGTTCCTGGGCTCAGGCTACCTCGGCGCAGCCAACGGACCATTCTCACCCGGCAGCGATCCGTCGCGCCGCAACTTTCGTGTTCGTGACCTAGCGGCTCCTGGCGGCGTCAATCGCAAGCGGGAACACGCGCGCCGCAAGCTGCTCGCCGAGATCGATGGCGAGTTCGGCGCGACTGGCGACGCCACCCGAGCGGTCGATGCGTTCTATGAGCAAGCCTACGCGATGATCGATTCGAAGGCCGCGCGCGCGGCCTTCCGTATCGACGCCGAGAAGAAGGCGACGCGGGACGCATACGGGCGCACGCCGATCGGCCAGCGCCTGTTGCTCGCGCGCCGGCTGACGGAGGCCGGCGTGCGCTACGTGACGGTCCTGGACGGGGGCTATGACAATCATCGACGTATCTTTCCAGCGCTGCGCCGGCGGATGGCGGCGTTCGATCGCGGGTTCTCGCGCCTGATCGGCGATCTCGACCACCGTGGCCTGCTCGACCATACGCTGGTATTGGTGACGTCGGAGTTCGGTCGAACGCCGCGCGTCAATCGCGACGCTGGACGGGACCATTGGCCGCGCGTGTTCTCGGTCGTGCTGGCCGGCGCCGGGATCCGTCGCGGCTTCGTCCATGGCGCATCCAACGACGTGGGCGCCGAGGTCGAGCGCGATCCGGTTTCGCCGGCCGACCTGGCCGCCACCGTGTTCTCCCAGATCGGGGTCGACCCGTCGACCAAGATCCTCAGTCCCGGCGGTCGCCCGATCCAGGTGGTTCGCAATGGGCGTGTGCTTCGCGAGCTTCTCGCATGAGCGCTGCGCGCGCACTCCTAAAGGTGATGCTCGGCCTCTGCGCAGCCGTCCACAGTCAGGAAGCCGCGCCGTCCGTTTCAACCGTGTATCCCCGCGGGGGCCAGCGCGGCACCGACGTCGCTTTGCGCGTCTATGGACGCAACCTGACCGGCATCCAGGGCGTGCTCGTGCATCAGGTGCGTGGCGGAACACCGATCCAGATTCTCGGCGTCGAGAAGTTCCAGGCCAGCCAGGCTCGCGTTCGAGTTCGGATTCCTAAGGATTGCGCCCTTGGCCAGCATCGGCTCCGCGTGCGCACCGCAACCGGCATCAGTAACCTCGCGACGTTCTATGTGGGCACGCGGCCCGAGGTGAGCGAGAAAGAGGACAATGGGTCGGCCAAAGCGGCCCAGCTGATTCCCATGGATGTGACCGTCAACGGTCGCATTTCAGCAGCGGACACGGACTGGTTTGCGATCGATGTTCCGAAGCCGATGCGCGTGCAGTTCGAGGTCGAGGGGGTGCGGCTCGGCGATCGCGAGTTTGATCCGTGGCTCGCGGTGCGCGACGCCGACGGCAAGGCGCTGATCGAAGTCGACGATACGCCATTCGGCCGCATGGATCCGATTGGCAGTGTGCACTTTGCCAAGCCCGGGCGCTACTTTATCGAGCTGCGCGACGCGCTCTTTGGTGGCAATGCCGGCACCTTCTATCGCTTACACGTGGGGCGTTTTGCGCGCCCCACGGCATGTGTACCGGCCGGCGGGCGCCCGGGCGAGGCGCTCGATGTCACGCTGCTTGGCGATGGACCGCCGCGCGTCGTGCACGTCCGGTTGCCCAAGCGTGGGCGTTCGTTTCGTCTGT
>CAYSWE010000423.1:0-4739 GCA_964434515.1 uncultured Phycisphaerales bacterium
GACCGTCGGACCACAGACTCATCCACCCAGATCGCATCAGCGCTCCAGCCACCGCTGTACACGAACTCCAACTTGCTGTTCGCCGCTCGAATCTTCCAGTGCTGGCGATCATTCTCGAGGACCGATCGATCGAGAGCCCTAAAGAAGTCAATGCGCCACGTGCCGAAAGTAACAAACTCCGCGACACCGAAGTGCAGATTCCTCAACAGCCCCCGGCCTTCCATCGCGTGGCTCGAATCATCGGGACTCCAGAGATCGAGGAAGAGCGGACCGTCCAAGCCCGATGGGTCGGTCTCCCACGGCTGCCCGTCGCAACGGCCAAATGCAGCGACGACGCGTCGCGATTTCCACAACCCATAGCACATTGTTGGCGAAGCCAACACCAGACGCTTCTGAGTCCACCCGGAAGGGTCGGCTGACAACGCAAGGCGAAGACTGTCACGATCCCCCGGCGGAACCCCGACGACGTGTCTCTCTTTCCACGCTGCGAGAAGCCCCGGAGGGGCCAATGACCCGACATTCAGTGACCCGACATTCAGCGGCACGATTCGCGCGCGAAGCTCGTCAAAGTCGTGCAACAGCTGGCGATCATCTCGTTTCGTACCGACGCCGTCCTGCGTGACCGGTCGAGGGCAGAGATCACCACCAGAGAGCAAACTATCGACGAACGCGGAAAGTATAATCAAGAGTCGGAGCAGTTGCATTCGCATTTTTCCTTGGGACGACGCACACGAACTTTCCGTCAAGCTGTCCCGACGCTGTGACCGAAAACACATAGCGGCCTGGGCGCAGAACGCGCTTGATTGTGAGCGGCCCTTGGCCCAGCTTCAGGCGCATCGCTTCGAGCCGGACATTCCGTTTGGCATCCCGCAACTCGATGACCATGCCATAACTGTTCTCCGGATCCGGCATCAAGAAGGTCACCTTGACCCTTCGGCGAGCACCGCGTGACAATGTAAGTCGCGTCGTTTCTCCGGGCTTGATCGAAACGCTCCTGCGGCTCAGCGGCCAGTCAAGCCCACCGACATGAACGTCATAGGAGCCAGGCGGCAACGATAGATCGACTAGGCGAGGCATCTGCCCCACTGCCACCCGTCCGGACACGCTGTCCTCGAGGAGATTCCGACGGAATCCACCTGGACCGGTGACAAGGATCCTCTGTGGCGGTTTCGCGTCGGGAGAACTCGAGTCGCATCGAAGTTCGAGCTTTCCAGGCGCTCGTATGCCGATCTCTCCCAGGTCCGTGGTCTGATTGGCCCGTATGACGAAAGGCTTGAACCAGGCAAGCCTGCGATCGGCTCCGGTAGTGAGCTTGGCGACATAGGCGCCTGGCGTCAGGGGAACGCTCCTCTTGACGCCTCCAACCATCGTCAACATCACTCCGGTTTGGGGATGCCCCTTCTGAGAGACGGTCACGTAACCCGTCGCCACAGAAGGATCAAGAGTGCACGACAGGAGTCCGCTGCCGATTCGCTTCAAGACGACGATGCCACACGGAGAATCGGGGCTCACTCGAACCGTCTTGCTCGGAAACCGCGAGTAACTGCTGCCGTCCGTCTTGACGTAGAACCTCAGCCGGTAGATCCCGTGCGCCAGCTGCTTGAACGTAAAGGCCCCCGAGGAACTCGTCACAGCCCGCGCCGCCCGGCTGGACCTACGTCCGGCCAGCAGTACCCGGTCTGCAACCACCTGCACGCCGGCCAGCCCCTTCCGATCCACGCCAACGCACCTCCCACTCACTTCCCAGCCATCCGGGTAGAGTAGATCCAGTTCCTGACTCTCCGACGTGGTCACGAAATACTGTCGCGAGACGTACCTCGTGTCGGCACCGACAGCGAGACTCACCCAGCCCTGGGGCAGACCCAAGAGTTGGTAGCGGCCTTCGGCATCCGACAAGCATTGAATTGTGGAGCCGTCGGTTTGCCCGCGGTCCTTAAATCGAACCCGGATCCCCTTGAGCGGCTTGTGCTTGCTAGAACGTACGACTCCGTGCACACGGACCGCCGGAACCAACTCAAAAGCATACTCTCGATTCTGGCCTGGGAGCACATCGATCACGCGCCGCACTAGGCCGAGGCCCTCGGCGCGCACACGCGCAACGTACTTGCCGGCCGGGAGGGCACGGAACAACTCCACGACGGCGGGGAGGACGCCAGAATAGCTAATCGTGTCCGTCGTCAGGCTCATGGACCGAAGGAAGACCTTCGCCTCGACCGTCCGATTCTGAGTCTTGGGCAGGATCGCGATCGATCCCACGTCTCTCTCGAGGACGAGCGTGAGGGGCTCCTCGCCCGCGCCGACCGGGACGAGGTGCGACGCTCCCTGCTGGGGATGAGCCGCCCAGATCCATCCACCGGATGACTGCAGAACAACCGCGACACGGCCCGACGAATCCGACTTCCCCACCAGCCGACTCCCCTCGGCCTCGATGCCTTGAACGAACACCGCCGCACCAAGGACTGGCTGACCCGCTTGTGTGACGACGTGCAGGTCGAACTGGACCTTCGGCACGGCGTCCAACACGATCGATAGGACCGTCGGGCCGCCTTTGTGTGCAAAACTGTGGGAGTACTCCGTATGCAAGACAGCAACGCCGTAATAGCCAGATCGTTGGTCGCCGAAGCTGGCCGTGCCATCGCTATCCGTGAGCGCATCGACCTGTTCCACGGTCACCGCACCCGCGGCGCTGCGAAATCGACGAAGAAGGACATGCAGGCCCCTCAGAACCTGTCCAGCGTGTGCCGACTTGACCAGAACACGGATCGAGCGATCCGTCGCGAGCGTGTCATCGTCTGCCAGACGCCGGCTTGTCGCCCCCTGAGGACTGCGACTGTTGCGCTGAGACAAAGGGTCCGGGGCGTCTTTGGGAGAAGACCGCATCGAACCAGCCCCCGACGACGAGGTTGCGCTAGCTGCCGCGGGCGGGCGCGAAGTCCAGAACAGGGCCAAAAGCACGACAACGCCCGCACTGAGCAACGACAGCGAGGCGATACGGCGCGACCAGCGCATCGTAGTGGAAGACGTCATCAGCAGGTTTCTCCGTTCGCATCCTGTGGTCTCAACAATTGCAGGGCCGCAATGCAAATCAGCAACCCGGCGTTTCTCGCCAACAACGCCCTCGCGCCATTCAGTTGCTGAAAGTAGCGATGCAACAATCCGAGACACTCACAGACCGGGGGACTCCGGTAGCCCCACCAAAGAGCCAGGTAAGCGCCTGTCACGATCACGACAAAGGATGCGGCCAGCCGCAGCGCCTTCCGACGGTCGCCAGCGAACCACCTACGCACATTTCGACTTCGTAAAGCACGACGACCGTGGCAACCGGCCACCGGAGCGCCGGCGGCAGATGCCAAGAGGAAAGGGCGGCAACGAACTCATCGAACACCACGAGCTTGCCGAATGCCACCACCAGAAAGAACGCAAAAACCAGGTGACCGCAGCCAAGCCAGAGCACACGGCCCCAGACAGCACGTGCGCGGCCCGTTCTTGCAGAGTCATCTACTACCATCGTGGGAGAGACCTCAGCGTCGATTGCCTATGGATGCTCCAATGAACCGAACTCAGTCGCGCGGCGTCCGTGCCACGTAGACTCCGGGCGATGGCCCCGATGAGCGATCCGTCCCACCGAATACAGGGTCGGTCCACGTAAACCTGAAATATGACGGTATGACTGAGACCAATGACGGCCTGGGCCGGAGCTTGTCGGGGGACGCCCGCCGAGAGCGCACCATGCCGCCAGGGGCGTCCGAGCGCCGCGAATGAGGTCGATGGTTGCTAATTCATTTCATGTCGATTCCACTGCCTTCACGGATGAAGAGGGGGGGGACAAGATTCTCTGCGATCGCCACAAGAATCTTTCGAGCAGCGCGATCCCGCAAGTTTCGGTAGTTGATCCTCGTTTGCCCACACCGTGCTGCGGCCTCGCGGATCGTAGACGCCCGTCTGGTTGCAAGCAGCGCGGCCCACTCGAGCGCGGTGCAAAGGTGCGAGAGACAGGCCTCGTGATCCCCAACCCATTCCCAGAAGTCTCGACATCCGGGCACTGGACCGCGGTCTACGCGGCTTTCGGTCCGAATCGCGAGTTCCTCAGGCCCCGGTCTCTTTCTGATCGCGGCTAGCTCGCGCCGCAGGGCAACGCGGCACCAGGCCACCGGAAACCTCGGGCACCGCCCTTCGAGGGCAGCCTGAAGCAGCCGATGCAAGACCTCGTCCAACACCACATCTTGGTCGGCCGTGGCCAGGCCGCTGGCCCGGGCCATTCGGGACAGCGCCTCCCGTAGTCGGGCCCAATCGGTCCAAACCACAACGAGAGCGTTCTCGTCGTCCTGCCGACGGTCCGTCGGACCAAGACGAAGGCTCTGCCAGGAATCCATGGAACTCCACGCCTCTAGTTTGCCAGCCGGTGACGGCACGACAGAAGATTCGAGACTTGTGTTCGACAATCGTATCAGGCTCGGGCGGTACTGTGTAGCCCTTCCGTCAGCCTACGGAAGCTTTGCATGGACCCGGCTCGCCAGCAGAGCATACACCCGAAGAACCGCGCCGCGAGCGGGGCCATTTGTCGCTTCCGAGAAGTCGATCCCACGAAGACGTTCGATCATGCCGCAACGCGTCCAGTCGGCGTCATGCACACGAGTCCGCGCCGGAGCAAGTAACGCTCGTGGGGACGAAGGCCGCGATCGTCGATCTGGAGGCGGTCCAGAACGCCTTGCACGATTTCCGTCAGTTCTCCCGTCGAG
>CAYSWE010000424.1:0-4718 GCA_964434515.1 uncultured Phycisphaerales bacterium
GGCAGTGGCGAGCCGGGCTTTACGACCGGCGGGACGATGCTGCTCGCAACCGATGGCTGGCGTTATCGCATTACGGCGCAGTCCGGCGGCTTTCTCGACCTTTACACGGACGAGTATGTCGGCAACCGGCCGCACCGGGGCGACTTGGTGATCTCGGAGTTGCAGCGCGCCCCATCGTTCTTCTGGGGCGAGTACCTCGAACTCTACAACCGCGGCGCGTCACCGCTCAACTTGCGTGGTCTCGAGGTGCGGGCGAATGCTGGCAGCTTTCGCATCGCTGCCCCCTATCGGCTCATGGTCGGCGAACGCGTGATGCTCGTCGCGCACGGCGATCCATCGCGCAACGGGCGGTTGCCGTTTGCGCACAGCTGGCCGGCGCGCAAGCTGCGCTTCCACGCGACCGACGACGACGTGCGCGTGCAGTATGGTCGCGAGCTGATCGACCGCGTCCGCTACGGCCGCGGCTTCCCCGGTGGGGCGTCGCGCGCGGCCGAGCGCGTCGACGTGGATGGCCCGAGTGCCACTGCAAACTTCAAACGATCGACGACGCGCTACACCGGCGGCAACTACGGCACGCCAGGCAGAGCCAACTCGGTCGGTCGTGCCACCGGCGGTCGGCTCACTACCGGTGTCGAGGTCGTCGCGCGCACGGGCGGCAGCGTCGGCGTGATCCACTTCTACATGGGTGGTCGCGGACGCAGCGGCAAACCGGCCATGCTTGGTCTGTCGTTTGGCACGGCCGGCATCCGCGTTGGCAAGACGACGGTCCCCCTGTCGCGCGACGGCCTATTCCGCCTCGCCGACGGCCACTTCATTGGGATCATCCCGCGCACCGGCCTCAGAACGGTGACCCTGCCGATCCCGAACATTCCCGGTCTGCGCGGGCGGCGCGCCTACGCGGCCTACTTCCGCATCGATCCGCTCGGCAACGAGAAGATCCCGGAGACCTCCGCAGCCGCGACGTTCGTTTTTCCGTAGCGTCCCGGCGGCGAGACGCGGTCGAAAGTGGGAAGGGATTCTGTCGCGCGGCCCCTAAGCTTACGTCGTGGAACGAAGCGCGACGCAGAGAGCACATCGCCGCCTGACGGCAGCGGACGCTGTCCGGACCCTGTTACGCGTCTTGGCGATCGCCTTGGCTCTGTTCGTCGTCGCAGCCGTCGCCTTGGCCTTGTGTGTGCCGAATGCGCTCGAGTCGAACGAACTCGAGCGTGTCGGTGGGACGCTGCGTGTGTTGCGGGTCGAGGTTCCGCGCTCGCGAGTCCTCCTGTTTGCCGCGTTGAGTTTGCTCGTCCTCGTGCCAAGCCCGGTCTGGCTCGCACGGAGCGTCGCGCGCCTGTTGCTCTTCGCTCTGTGTGGCGCGGCGATGCTGTTCGCGGCGATTCAGGGATCCGCACCGTCGAGCTTGGCGATCTTCGCTGTGCTCGTGCAGGGCGTCCCGATTCTGATGATACGTCGGGTATCCTTGGGACTCCCTTGAGTTCAGGAGAACCTCGGATGAAACGACTCGCTATGGCCGCGCTGCTGCTCGGGGCGGCGGTGTGTGCGCAGGACCTGAAGGAGCCGCTCGTGCAGCCGGATGAACTCGGCCGGATCGAATGGCACCGCGACCTCGATGCCGTGCTTGCCAAGAGCCCGGACAAGCCGATCTTACTGTTGTTCCAGGAGATCCCCGGCTGAAGCACGTGTGTGCAGTTCGGCAAGCAGGTGCTTTCGCATCCGCTGTTCGTTGCTGCAGCCCGGAGCGAGTTCGTTCCGGTCGCGATCTACAACAACAAGAAGGGGCGTGATGCCGAGATCCTCGCGCGCTTCGAGGAGCCGGCGTGGAACAATCCGGTCGTTCGCTTTCTTGATGGCAAGTCGCAAGACTTGATTCCGCGCAAGACTGGGGTCTATCGCCTCGCCGCCCTGACGGAACGTATGACCGCCGCGCTCAGGGCGGCGCATCGAGCGGTGCCGCGCTGGCTTGGCTTGCTCGCGACCGAGGCAGCGCCGCACCACGCGAAGGCGATCTTCTGGACGCACTGCTTTTGGCAGGGTGAGGTCATCCTGGGTGGACTCGATGGCGTTGCCCGGACGCGCCCGGTGTTTGTCGAACGGCGCGAGGCCGTGCAGGTCGTGTACGACGCGTCGACGCTCTCCGCCGGCCGGTTGGCTGCCGTGGCAAAGAAGAACGGCTTTCGTCGCGCGCCGGCCGGCCTGGAACCGCGCCCGGCCCCGCCGCGCGACAACAAGTACCACCTGCGTCGGTCGCGCTACAAGAAGCTAGCCCTCACCGAGGCCCAGCAGTGCCGAGTCAACGCTGCGATCGCGACTAAGCGGCCCGCGCTGCCGTGGCTGACCCCGGCGCAGCGCGACAAGCTACGGCACGCCAAGAAATAGCCACGCGTTTTCGAGCGGGTTTCGCCGTCGCTGATGCAGCTTTCTACAGTTCGGAGCCTGGGGGTGTCGATGTTCTGGGCATTCGAGCGAAGGGGGGAGCATGCAAGCATGGTGGCTGATCGCTGCGGCGGTCCTGACGGGCGTCACGTCGGCGCAAACCAAGACGGAACGTACGTTCCACTGGCCGGCGGGTGTTCGTGCGGTCGTGACGGAAACACGGGATGAGGCTTCGCCACGCGGGCGGTTGGTGGCCGTGCTGCGCTACTCGGTCGTGTTGCAACGAACCGAAGACGGATGCCGCCTGTTGTTCGGCAACGTCGAGGTCGTGCGCACACAGTTCCCCAAGGGAAGTTCCGCCAAACTGCGCAGCGTGATCGGCCGCCATACCATGCGGCGGGTTCGTCCGACGATCGAGCTGACCAAATCCGGTGCGGTCCAGGGCATCAGCGGACTCGCCGCCGCGCTCGATCGGTCCATTGCTGGCGAGCAACCTTTGACCAAGCAGAGGCTACGTAGGGCGCTTGGTACGCCGAAACTGCGCGCGGTGTTCGAGCAGCGGCAGAGGCAACTGTGGAACGAGTGGGTGCAGCGCTGGCGAGGAGTGCAAGCCGGCCGGTTCGAGCGGCGTGTGCGCGAGCCGCTGCCGAGCGGAACGCGCATCGACGCCGTGGAGAAGGGCGTCGTGAAGGCCACGAAGAAGGGGGGACTCGCCCTCGAATCCACCAGCGTCCTTGACAGCAAAGCGACGCGGAACGCGCTGCAGAGGGCCTTGCGCGGCA
The DNA here is from genome assembly GCA_964434515.1 of uncultured Phycisphaerales bacterium. GTDB lineage: Bacteria > Planctomycetota > UBA1135 > UBA1135 > CAYSWE01. The sequence continues at coordinate 3,159 of CAYSWE010000424.1, forward strand.
AGCAGGTGCGGGAGGTTCGCATCGAGATTCGTCGTCATGCGCTGCTACTCACGGATACCCGGTTGCCACGCCGCATCCAGGTCCGCCGCGTCGGGTCCGCGACCCTCGAGGGCGCCGCACCACAGCCCATGCGCGAGATCGTGACCTGGGACTTCGATTGGAAGACGCCAGCGGCCGCACCCGCCGGGCGGTAGTGGCACGCTCGAGTCCTGTGCGGCTCGAACGCGCGTAGCCACGAGCGGGCGATACGACAGGGTGCCGCTCCGCGATTGGGCGGATGCACTTGCGGTGTCGAGCGGAGTCGGCCAGGATCGCCGGGTCCCCGAGGAAACTGCATGACGCCCCGATCTGTCGCGTTCTTTCTTTTCGCTTCTACACTTGCTGGCGCTTCGGCGGCGCAGAGCACGCCGCGCGAGCTGCCGGAAGGGCTGCTTGACACGATGGCCTGGCGCCAGGTGGGGCCGTTTCGCGGCGGCCGCGCTTCGGCCTGCTGCGGAGTTCCGGGCGATCGGAATACCTACTACTTTGGTGCGTGTGGCGGTGGCGTTTGGAAGACGCGCGACGCCGGGCGCACGTGGCGCAACGTCTCGGACGGATTCTTCGGCGGCTCGATCGGTGCGGTCGCTGTGAGCGAGTACGATCCGAACGTGGTCTATGCCGGCGGAGGCGAGGAGACGGTTCGCGGCAACGTTTCCCATGGCGAGGGCGTGTGGAAGTCTTTGGATGCAGGTAAGACGTGGGTCCACATGGGGCTCAGCGATTCGCGCCACATCACGCGCATTCGCATTCATCCGCGCAATCCCGAGCTGGTGTTCGTCGCGGCGCTCGGCCACTTGTTCGGGCCGAACCCGCAACGCGGCGTGTTCCGTTCCAAGGATGGTGGGCGCAGTTGGCAGCGTGTGTTGTTTGCCAACGAGAACGCCGGCGCTGTCGACCTCTGCTTCGATCCGACCAACCCGCGCATCGTCTACGCGAGCACTTGGCGGGTCCGACGTACGCCCTACAGCTTGGTGAGCGGCGGCGAGGGTTGTGCGCTATGGAAGAGCGTCGATGGTGGCGACACCTGGATCGATGTGTCCAAACACAAAGGCATGCCGAAGGGGACACTCGGCAAGATTGGCGTGGCGGTTTCCCCAGCGAATCCCGAGCGCGTTTGGGCACTCGTCGAGGCCGAGAAAGGCGGTGTGTTTCGCTCGGAGGATGCCGGCAAGACTTGGAAACTCGTCAACTCCGAACGCAAGCTCCGCCAGCGTGCTTGGTACTACACCCGCATCTACGCTGATCCGAAGGACGCGGATGTCTGTTACGTTCTCAACGTCGGGTTTCATCGCTCGAAGGACGGCGGCAAGACGTTTTCGCGCGTGCGGACGCCGCATGGCGACAACCATGACCTCTGGATCGCTCCCGAGGATCCCGCGCGCATGATCGAGGCCAACGACGGCGGCGCGAACCTCAGCTTCGATCGCGGTCGCACTTGGTCGGCGCTCGACAATCAACCGACCGCGCAGTTTTGTCGCGTCACCACCGACAACCACGTTCCGTATCGCATCTACGGAGCGC
>CAYSWE010000425.1:0-4698 GCA_964434515.1 uncultured Phycisphaerales bacterium
CTTCATGGTGATTCGCACCGCGGGGGGCAAGGACCTCGCGCTCGACTTCCGTGAGATGGCACCGCGTAGGGCTCACCGCGACATGTACCTCGACGCCAAGGGGCGCGTGTTGCCGCGCGCGAGCCTCTATACCGCGTTGGCTGTCGGAGTGCCGGGTTCGGTGGCTGGGCTGAAGCGAGCCCACAAGCTCTTTGGGTCGCTCGAGTGGAAGGACCTCGTCGCGCCAGCGATTGCGTTGGCGAAGGACGGCTTTCCCGTGGATCACTTTCTGCAGCGCGCCATTGCCGCCAAGGCCCGGGTCTTTGCGGCATGGCCGGCGAGTTCGCGAGTGTTTCTACGCGATGGCAAGGCTCCCTCGCTAGGCAGCCGCTTGGTTCAGTCGGACCTCGCGCGCACGCTCACGCGCATCGCCGAGCACGGCGCCAAGGGCTTCTACGAGGGGGACACCGCCAAGCTTATCGCCAAGGAGATGGCGGGCAGCGATGGGCTCATCGACGAGAAGGATCTCGCGGCCTATCACGTCGTCGAACGGAAGCCCTTGCGCACAACCTATCGTGGGCACGTGGTGCTGTCGATGCCGCCACCCAGTTCGGGAGGCGTCGCGCTCATCCAGATGCTCAACATGCTCGAGCCACACGCGATGGGAGCGCTGGGGCATGGGTCTTCGGCTACGCTGCACCTTTATATCGAGGCCATGAAGCGCGCCTATGCGGACCGTGCCCGCTGGCTCGGCGATCCGGACTTCTATCCGGTTCCGGTCGAAGGACTCATTTCCAGGGACTACGCCGCCAAGCTCAGCGCCGACATTTCCCCAGACCACGCGACCAAGGTCGTGCGCGCCGGTCGGCCCAAGGGAGCCGTGCTGCACGAGTCACGCGAGACCACACATTTTTCCGTGCTGGACGCAAAGGGCAACGCCGTGTCATGCACGACGACGCTCAACAGTTCCTTCGGCAATGGCCAGGTCGTGGCCGGCGCGGGCATCGTCCTCAACAACGAGATGGACGATTTTTCGGCCAAGCCCGGCGTTCCGAACCAGTTTGGCCTGGTCGGTGCCGCAGCCAACGCGATCGCGCCGGGCAAGCGCATGCTGTCCTCGATGACGCCGACCATCGTCCTCGACAAGAAGGGTGAGCAGCCGTTCTTGGTGCTCGGCAGTCCCGGTGGTGGACGCATCATCAACACTGTATTCCAGGTGTTGGTCAACGTCCTCGACTTTGGGTTGCCGCTGCGGGATGCCGTGGCGGCGCCGCGGATCCATCAGCAGTGGTTGCCCAAACACGTCTTTTGGGAGCGCCGCGCGCTGCCAGAAGACGTGCGGCGAGTTCTCGTCCAGAAGGGGCACAGGTTCCGCACCGCCCCGACCGTGATCGGCCGGTGCCAGGCGATCCTACGACACGCCTCGGGGCAGATGGACGCGGTTGCGGACCCACGTAGTGGGGGGACGGCTTTGGCCTACTGACGCGCTGGGTTCGCGCTCAACGCTTCTTCTGGATTTCCTTGCGCTTGGCCAGCCAGGCGGCCCAGGCATCCGCTTCGCCGTTGCGCTCCCAGAAGCGTTGCAGCGGCTTGAGGCACCGCGCGTTCCACCAAGCATCCTCTTGTTTGATCGGCATGCCTGGTGTCGGCGGGCGGAAGCCGGCATTGTTTCCGAGCATGAGTTCCTCGAAGACCTTGTGCATCATGAACGCGTTCATGGCCTGGTCCTCGTTCATGTAGTCGATCGTGCGGAGCGCGTTCCACATGGCGGGGAATGCCTTTCTACCGATCTTGAGCAGCTTCTCGGCCGCTCGCTTCCCAAGGATGCCACTCTCCTCGGCGGCCGTCTTGGCCAGCTCGGCGTATTGCTTCTTCTCTGCGTCGGTTGTGTCCGAGGAGTAGGCTAGCTCGCCCAAGGTCTTGGCGTCGAATGGCTTGACCCCCTTCTTCTTCTTCTTGGCGCTTGGCTTCTTCTTCGCGGGTTTCTTGCTTGGCTTTTTTGCCGCAGCAGGCGTGGGCTTGCCTCGCTCCGCGGCCGTGCTGTCGCTGGCTTTACCTTGGGTCGTCTTGGCGTTGGTGTCGTTCTTCGCGATCTTGTCGTTTTTTGTCGCGGTGTCGTTCTTGGGCGCCTGCTTGGTCGCGTCGTTCTTCGCGACCTCTTGCTTGGACGTTTGCGCAGGCGCCTTATCCCCGCCCATCATGAAATACGCGGTGGCACCAATCGCCACGACGACTACGCCAACGCCGATCCACAGTGGAGCCTTGCTGCGCGGTGCTTCCTCGCCGCCCTCTGGCGCTCGTCCGCCGCTCCTGCGCCCGCCACGGGACGAGCCACGGCGCGACCGGGCGGCCGAGCTGCTCCGGCTGCTAGGTCTTGCTTCCGCGGCGTCGTCGCCTGCTTTGGCTCCGCGGGCCGAACGCCGGGCGCTCGGCTTGCTTGCACTGCGCGAGCGAGAACTCGCGGCAGCCCGACCCGAGGCGGCACGCTTGGGGGCAGCGGGCTTGGCGGCGCGGGGCGCGGCCTTGCTCGGCGGCTTTGCCGCGGGCTTCTTGCCGCCACCGGGGGCAGCGGGCGGGACGACCGATGTCGCGATCTCGATCGTTGCACCGCAGGCCTTGCAGCGCGCCTTGGCGCCGGTGAAGGTCTCTGGGATCTTATAACGTGCGCCACAGTTGGCGCATGCGATGACTCGCGCGGACATAGGGCTCTACCGGGGGAGTTCGGGGAAGTACGGACGAGCGGAAACTCAGGATAGTCGCCGCCTGAGGTTGACGGGGAAGTGTATCCGCTGGATCGACGGTGTGCACGGATCGACGCCATGGGCGCCGGAAAGCCCTACTTGCGCCGCTTCTTCCCCCGCCGCGGGCTACCGCTGCCCTTGAAGAAGGCCTTGTCGAGCTCCTCGTCGGTTTCGCCGGCGAAGTCCTTGGCCTTCTGGTGGTAGTGGAAGTACCAGTTGCCGAAGACCGCCTTGATCAGCTTCTTTCGGTCCTCGTCCGTCCCACCGAACGTGGACGTGACGTCGGTGTCGGGCAAGAAGCTGATCCGGGAGCCGACGATGTTGTTGTAGGTCTTGACCAGCATGTTGAACGCCTCGCGTTCGACCTGCGTCTTGCACTGGTGCTCATAGAGCGCGTTCATGATGCGCGGGACCGCGGGCTTGCCGAGGTCCTGGAGTTCGGTCACGGCGCGACCAGCCTGGCCCGGGTCGTCGCTCGGCGTGAAGACGAGCGCGATGAGCTTGTCGATCTTCTTGCGTAGCTCGGGCGGTGTGTCGTCGAGATGGTCCATCCGGACGATCTTGCCTTGGTAGGTCTTGATCTTCTTGTCCTTGATCTTGACGGTTTCGTACTTGGGCTTCTTCAGCGTCTTGTGCTTCTTGCGATAGGGCCGCCGCTTGATCTGGTCGCGTACCGACATGGGGATGTCGATGACCTTCCAGCCCTCGACCTTCCAGGCACCGTCGACCAACTTGACATGGCCTTCGATCTTGGCGAACCCCCACCTGCGGTTTTCGCGGTTGGCGAACTCGAGCGTAAAGGTCACCTCCTTGCGGTCCTTCGGCATCTCGATTTCGCTGTTGAACTCACGAAGGTTTGCGCCGTGTTCGCGAAAGGCTTCCTTGATCGGCTTCTCCCAGAGCTTGGCAATGAACGCGTCGATGTAGGCTTGCTTGTCCTGGACCAGCTTCCAGTTGAGTCCGGCGCTCTTGTCCTTCTCGAGACTATAGATGTGATCCCAGTCCAGGTTGGCGGCGATGACGTGTTCGTTCTTTTTTTCGATCGCCGTGCAGAATTCTGAGAACGCTTCGAATGCCGGGTGCCCCACACCGAGCGTGGGGACGATGGGGGGCGCCTTGGTCGCCGCCTTCTTTTCGGGCTGCACCATATTGTAGACAATGATGAGCAGAACGAATGGCGCGAGGATAAAGCCGACCTTGAGCAGGCCGCCACCTGCACCCGCGCCCTTCTTGCGTCGCGCGGCCTTGCCGCCGCCATGACCGACGTTGTTGCGTGGAGTGAATGCGGTCTTGCACTGCTTGCAGTTGACGACGGTGTCGAGGTATTCCTCGGGCACGTTGTACTTCGCCGAGCACCGCGGACAGCTGACCGGATACTTGCCGTCGCGGTTGGCCCGCGGCATCGTCTTGGGTGTGGCGCTGGCGCGCGAGCCCTTTGCCGGGGTCCGTGTCGATGGGGTTGAGCGCGCGCGCGAGCGGGACGCGGCGGAACGGCGTCTGGCTGCCATGGAAACTGCTCCTGAAACTGCGGGATGTGGGGTGCCCTGTGGGGCTTTGGCCGAAGAACTTCGGCGCGATCTAGCTTAGTTCGCTCGGCAAGCCTTGGAAAGAGCGCACAAGGCGCCGATGCTTGCGCGGCTTCGCCGCCGCGACCGACGCCTTCCATGATGCCATGCCTGATCACCGTCCGATAGCCGACCGACCCTTCGAGCTGAGCTCGCCGCACCAGCCCGCCGGTGACCAGCCGCGGGCGATCGCGGAGCTCGTCGCCGGCCTCCAGTCCGGTGAGCCGCACCAGGTGCTGCTTGGCGTGACCGGGTCGGGAAAGACCTACACCATGGCCAAAGTCATTGCCGCCTGCGGCCGGCCGGCGCTCGTGCTGGCCCCAAACAAGACGCTCGCAGCGCAGCTCTACAACGAGTTCAAGTCCTTCTTCCCCGAGAACGCGGTCGGCTACTTCGTTTCCTACTACGACTAC
>CAYSWE010000426.1:0-2170 GCA_964434515.1 uncultured Phycisphaerales bacterium
GTTCAGGTCGCCAAGGCTTGTCTGACAGCTCAGGATCCAGGCGAGTTCCGCGTGTTCCGGAACGGCGGACTGGACGAACAACGTCGAACGCTCCGGGTCGACGCCGGACGCAAGAATCGCGATCGCGAGGGCACGTGTGTTCGCCCGCAACGTATCGGGGCTCGGCCGCGTCGTGATGGCGTGTAGATCGACGATGCTGACGAAAGCCTCGAAGCAGACCTGTAAGTAAACCCAGTTGCGGATTGCCCCGAGGTAGTTGCCGATGTGGAAGGAGCCGGTCGGCTGAATGCCCGATAAAATGCGATTCACTGCATACCCTGATCTGCGGACCTGGTGTGGTTGATGGCCACGCGCATCTTCGCGGTTCATCCGCATCATGTCACGTCGAAGACGCACGATCCGAGCCGCCCGGGCCCCGCCAACGCCGGTGTTTTCGGACGTGTTCTCAGAAGTGTCTTCGGAACTCTTTTCGGAAACCAGAGCTCCGCGGGCTATCTTCCGCCGACTATCTTCGGGAGGACCTGGTGCGAGGGGCGGACCAAGCAGTGAGCCGAGTGGAGAACCGATCGAGACGTCTCGGGCGACGGCTCGGGCCGCGCTGGCTGCTCGGGCTGTGCGGGCTGCTCGTGCTTGGCGGCTGCGGTGTGCTGCCCGATGAGTTCAACCTGTCGCCACTCTATCGGCACCGCATCGATCCCGCCGGCAACCTCGTGGAACTCGACGTGCTCTGGCCGCTCGTGCACTGGGAGCAGGATGAGGCCGGCACGACGGACACGCGGCTGCGCCCGCTGTGGCGGCGCGTCTGTCAGGCCGACGGGGAGCACACGCGCCACGAGTTTCTCGTGCCGTTCGGCGAAGCACGCAGCGACCCGGAAGAGACCGTCATTCGTTGGTTCCCGCTGTTTTACTACCGCGAACACCTGCACGAGGGAAAGCTCGGGTTCTGGGACCGGGATTGGTGGCTCACACCGCTGATCTGGGGCGGCTCGTCGGCGACCGGCGAAAACTATCTCGCGGTGTTTCCGATCTACGGGAGCATCCCGCAGTTCCTCAGCTACGACCGTTTCAGCTTCCTTCTCTTCCCGCTGGCGCTATGGACGCAGAAGGGGGACACGAGCGGCACGCATCTCCTCTGGCCCCTGATCGGCTGGGGCGGAGCGGATGATCCTCGACGACCGCACTGGTGGCGCATACTCCCCTTCTATAGCGAATCCATTCGCCCGGGCAAATCCGAGTCCTACTCGACGCTGTGGCCATTCTTTCACTGGGGACGCAGCCGGCTGGACAAGAAGCAACCGTACGACGAGTTCTTCTTCTTCCCGATCTTTGGCTGGAAGTCCGGCGGGGCCTTCCTGTCCTGGACCTTCCTATGGCCGTTCTTCCGCCACGGACACAGTGTGGCTGAGGACAAGGACCCGTTGGACGGCAAACCTGGAACCTATTCGTTCTGGGACATGCCTTGGCCACTATTTCGCATTCTCGACGACACGTGGTCGGACAACCACATCCATCAATGGTGGATCACGCCGCTGATCTCGATGACGCGCACTCTGAGGCAAGAGAGTCTCGTCATCCTGCTGCCACTGATTTGGCTACGCAGCTTCTGGGACAAATCGAGCCTGCGCGAAGACACCTACGTGCTGCCGTTCTTCTGGAAGAATCGCAAGCGCTACAAGAAGAAAGAGTTCGCTGGAACATACAAGAAGCTCGAGGATGACGCGGCATTCGAGACCGCCGAGGACTACCATTGGCGCGTGTGGCCTCTGGCCGACTGGCGGGAAGACCGGGAAGGGAACTGGCGTCTACGCGCACTGGACCCCTACCCTTGGGACAATGACCAGGCGCGCGGCATTCGCCCCGCATGGGACTGGGTCTGGACGCTGGCGAGCGTCGAGGGTGACGCGAGGGGCAACAGACGAGTGGGCAGTTTCGCGAACATCTATACCAGCCGCAACTTTGCCGGACGACGGTTCCAAATGTCGGTACCCCTGCTGTTCAACTACACGAGCAATGCCAATGGGGGCAAGACGCTGCGCTTGCTGCAGTTCTTCCCGATCAGCTGGGGCGGGCCAAGCGAGGATACGCCAAGCGAGGATACGCCAAGCGAGGATACATCGCGATGACCGTCGTCCAAGACACAGGTCGTTTCGTATGGCATCAAATCGTCGGG
>CAYSWE010000426.1:2180-4684 GCA_964434515.1 uncultured Phycisphaerales bacterium
GGCGGGGCGGGTTACACGATCGACCTGTTCCTCCGAACCTCGATCAGTTCGGTGAGCTTCCCGCGCAGATTTCGCGTCATCCTCGATCAGATGTTCATTACCGGAGTCCGCCCGCTGCCGGTCACTCTGTTCGTCGCGGTGTTTGCCGGGATGATTCTCGCGCTGCAGACAGGCATCGAACTGCGCGCCACGGGCACGCACACCATCATCGGCAACATCGTCGCGCTGTCGATGGCGCGTGAGATGGGACCATTCATCACCGGGACGATCTTGGCAGCGACCGTCGGCTCGGCGATGGCCGCCGAAATCGGCACGATGAACGTCTCCGAGGAGATCACCGCGCTTGAGGTCATGTCGATCGACCCAGTGCGCTATCTTGTCATGCCGCGCGTCCTCGCACTGACGGTGATGTGCCCAATCCTGACGCTGTTCTCGGTGGCAATCGGCATCGTCGGCGGCGGCTTCGTCGCGCGACTGCATCTCGACATCAGCTTTCCGTTCTACCTCAACAGCGTGATCGAGTCCTTGACCTCGGCCGGCCGCGGCCTGCCCAAGGACATTTACGTCGGCATTTTCAAGGGACTCGTGTTCGGCGCGACCATCGCCACGGTGGGTTGCGCCGCCGGCCTGCGCGCCGACGGGGGGGCGCTCGGCGTCGGCCGCGCCGTGCAAACGGCCGTGCGCAACTCCATCCTCCTGATCATCGTGTTTGGCTACATCATCACCTGGTTCTTCTTCTACTTGCTGGGCCCGCAGTGATGCCTTCCGCAGTGATGTCTTCCGCAGTGATGTCTGGGGCTCGCGCAAACAGAATTTCCCACTTTCGACATTTCCCACTTTCGACCGGGGCTCGCCGCCGCCAGGGGTGTCCGGGCGCCACGGATGAGATCGAGGATTGATGGATCCCACGATTACCAGTCTTCGGCTCGGTGCCGAACCGGATCAACGCGCGGAGCCGGTGATCCAGCTGCAGGACGTGCACAAGCGTTTCGGCGATCGCGAGGTTCTGCGCGGAATGACCTTCGATGTGGAGCAGGGCAAGACGTTCGTCATCATGGGCGGATCCGGGTGCGGCAAGAGTGTCACCCTCAAACACATCATTGGCATCATCCAGCCAACGAGCGGCTCGATCGTCGTCGAGGGCAAGGAAGTCCCAGACCTCGACAAGGTCGGGCTCATGACGCTACGCCGCCACATGGGATACTTGTTCCAGAGCGGAGCGCTCATCAACTGGCTGACGGTGTTTGAAAATGTCGCATTGCCGCTGCGCGAACATACCAAGCTCACAGAACGCGAGATCCGTGACAAGGTCATGGAAGCGATCTCCCTCGTCGAACTCGAACACGCCATCGACCAACTCCCCGGGCGCATCTCGGGCGGCATGAAGAAGCGCGCGGGACTGGCGCGAACCCTGGTGACGGATCCGCGTATCGTCCTCTACGATGAACCAAACGCCGGGCTCGACCCCGTCATGAGTGAAGTCATCAATCGACTGATCGTCTCCGTACAAGAAAAGCTCGGCGTGACGAGCGTCGTCGTGACTCACAAGCGCGCCTGCGCGTTCACCTGCGGTGACGTAATCGCCTTGATCGACCAAGGTCGCGTGATCGAGATGGGGACGCAGGACAAGATGATGCGCTCGACGAATCCGCTCGTTCGCAGCTTCCTCGGCGCAGCCGACTGAATGCTCGACATCGATGCCCCCTGAACGAAGGTCCCCAGACGACGATTCCCGCAAGGACGGAGCCTCCCAATGCCAGCCAAGCTCAAGCGTGACACGATTCTCGGACTCGTCTTCTTCAGCGGTATCTTGCTGCTGCTCTGGGCCACCGCCGCACTGTCCGAGTTCTCGCTCGGCGAAAAGATCGCCATGCACGTGTCATTCCCGGACGGACGCATGCTCAAGCAAGGCGACAACGTCTACCTGCTCGGCACCAAGGTCGGCATCGTGCGCGGCGTCGCCTACGATCCGAGCCAGCCCGCGAATCCGATCAAGGTCACACTGGAACTCGACAAGAAGTTGACGTTCCGCCCCGGATACAAGGTCGCCATCGTCGATTCCTCGTTCCTCGGCGGCAAGCAGATCTCGATCTCCCCAGGCCGCGAGGGGACGCCGATCGATTTGAGCACGACACCCCTGATCGGTGTCGCTCAGCCCAATCCACTCGAGGCGCTCGGGCAGATGATCGGCGGCGACGAGAACCGCGCCAACCTGACCCGCATCCTGTCCGGCGTTGCGAGCATCATCGACTCCGTCGAGAGCGCCGAGGGCACGCTCGGTAAGCTCATCAAAGAAGCCAAGATCTACGACGACGCGGCCGAGTTCATGACCAACCTCAACGCGAGTTTCAAGGATGCACGCGCGGGCAAGGGCACGCTGGGCAAGTTCCTCGTCGATGAAAAGCTCTACGACGAAGCAACCAACGCCATGACATCGGTGAACAAGGCCGTCACCGCGGCAACCGAAGGCGATGGAATGATAGCTCGCCTGCTCCACGACAAGC
>CAYSWE010000427.1:0-4681 GCA_964434515.1 uncultured Phycisphaerales bacterium
AGAGCCCTGGATCCGGACGATGACGATCAGATCGAGGCGTTCGCCAGGGAGTTCGGCCAGCGGATGCTCGATCAGCTCGGCCGCGAAGTCGACCGAATCGAAGAGGATCTCGTCCAGCGATTCCCTCGCTTGCGCTACCTTGACTTCGAATCGCACTGGGACGGCGACCAAGACGACCAAGGAACCGCAGGACGCACATGAAGCTCTCACCTCAGGCAGCGCGGCTGCCAGCTCTTTTCTCGATGCTACTGGCTCTGCCATTCACGTCGGCACCCTGTCCGGCGCAACGGCAAACCCCGCTCGATCGCATCGTGCGCGTGTTCGACACCAAGAAGAAGCAGGAGATCGACCTGCCAGCACTCTGGGATCGCCTCTCGGAGGCGGACGCGGTCTTCCTTGGCGAGACCCACGTAGACGAAACGACCCACGCGGTCGAGCTCGCAACGTTTGAGGGGCTCCTCGCGCGGCGCGGAAAGTCGACCATCCTGGCAATGGAAATGTTCGAACAGGACGAACAGCCGGCACTCGATGATTACACCGCGAAGCGAACGACCGAACAGCAGTTTCTCCACGCGGTGCGGACCTGGCCCAACTACGCGACGGACTACCGGCCCCTGATCGAGGCCGCGAGAGCCCACGGAGCGCGCGTGCTGGGATCCAACGTGCCGACCGCGGTGCGCCGCAAGCTCGGCCGTGGCGGCAAGGACGCTCTGGCCAAGCTGCCGCCGGGAGAACGGAGCTTCCTGCCACCGCAGATCCTCACCACGAGCGCCGGCTACTGGGAGCGTTTTCAGCGCGCGGTTCGTGGGCACATGGGCAACTCCGGCCCGCCCATGACGCCGGAAGAAGCACGGTTCACGACCCAGAGCTTCTGGGACAACAGCATGGGTGCAACCTGCGCGCGCGCGCTCGACGCAAACCCCAAAGCGCTGGTCCTACACGTCAACGGCGGCTTCCATTCGGCCTACCGCAGCGGCACTGTCGAGCAGCTACGAAAGCGCCGACCCGCCACGCGAATCGCCACCGTCGACATCGCGCCGACCTACGACCTGGCCAACGTCAGCCTCCCGAGTGCGGACGTTGCGGACTACGTCGTGGTCGCCGAACGGCGCGCCCGCGGCTATCAGTCGGGCACGCATGCTGTGTACGTCGCCCCGGAGCTGCGTTTTCGCATGCACATGCCCGCCGACGCCGGCAACGGGCCGTGCGCGTTGCTCATCTGGCTGAGTGACGATGGTGTGCCGCCCTCCGCCGCGTCCGGCTATTGGCGAAGCGCGCTCGGCAAGCACGCGGCCATTGCCGTGGTCGAATCCCCCTTTCCACAAGTCGGCCGCGACCTTTCGGTCGGGGCACGCTGGTTTTTCCGGGAGCGCTTCCTAGAAAGCGTCGGCTTCCTCGGTGACGGACTCGCGCGGATCGCGAGCTACGCACGCCGTCACTTCCCCGTGGACCGTGTGGTCATCGCTGGCGAGGGTAGCGGGGCAGCCATGGTGGTGACGACTCTGCTGTATGGCTCCCAACTCGACGCGCACGGCATTGCGATCCTACCGAAGCCACGCGGCAAGCTCGCGGAACTCGGTCTGCCCGACCCAGCGCCAGATGCGCCGGCGCGACGGCGGTTGGACATCTACGTGGTCGCCAAGGACCAAGCACACTGGCAAGGCGAAGCCAAGGCGTTCGCCAAGATCGGCCTGCCGACGAGTGTCCACGTCACCGTCGCGGACCCGCTGCAGCGCGCACGAGCCACGATCGCGGCTCTCGCCGACTCGCTCGGCCTGGCCATCGAGGGCGGCGTCGGCAACCAGCCGCGCGATACGGTTTTGGTGCTCGCCGCGGACACGCCACTGGCTCGCGCGTGGGCCCTGCAGTGGGCACAACGGGAGCCCCGTGCCGTAGCGCTCACCAGCGAGGCGAACCTAGAGCAGACCACGGCTTCACTCGGCGATGGCGACTGGCGCGTGCTGCCGCTCTCGTTTCACCGCCGGGGCAAGGCGAACCGCCTGGCGCCGCTGCCGATCGCTCTCGACTCCGTGTCTCTGCCGACCCACCCGAGTCCGTTTGGGGGCACCACGATCGCCGTCGTTCCTGCGCAAGCCAGTCCGGCCGAGCGCGAGGCCTGGCAGAAGTTGGCGGCCGGCAAACCACTGGCAAAGCGGAGTCGCTTCACGCGCCTCGTGTTGGCATTCGAGCAAGGCTCGCCGAGCCTTGCGGATCAACTCACGGCGCTGCGCAAGAAGGGGCGCAAGAACGTGCTCATCGTCCCGGCGATGTTCTGTGCGGGACCGGCCCGCATGCAGCGTCTCGAGCAGATCGCGGCTCCTTACGCTGCGGCCATGAACCTCGCTTGGCGCCCCGGCCTCGGCGGCAGGTAAACGCGTCAGAACGGCACGTTCTCGGCGACGACCATGAGGAAGTTGTTGTGACCGTTGAACGGCGCGACATCGCAGTGGATCTTGCCGACTTGCTCGAGCACCTTCTGCAGCACTTTGGGGTCGGCGATCTCTTTGCCCGCCACGTAGCGCTTGGCCAGTTCGACAGAGGCTTCGATCATGACGATATGAATGGACGTCATCCAAGTCCCGAAACGCCCTTGATAGCCACGCTCGTGAATCTTCTTGGCGATCTGTTCGCGGATCTTGCCGAAGTCACCGGCATTCTTCGCGTCGATCCGAATCCCGAGAGCTCCGGGATACCCATGCGTTGGACTGGGGCAGCACTGCTCGGGAAAGATCGCGCCGGTGTCGAGCGCGGCGCGGATCAACGGCTCCTGCATCGAGCAGTTCGTCGAAAACAGTGCCGTGTCCTTGCCATACTTCTGCACCATGCGCGGGACGTCCTCGAGGATGAACTTCTGCGCACCCGCGATCCCCTGGTCGCCGGTCGGATCCGGGGCGTTCGCATCCACGAACTTGATGCCGAGCTTCGCCGCCGTCCTGCGCATGATGTCGCGGCGCCGCGCGAGGATCTCCATCGACATATGCCGCGGGAACGTGTAGTGAACGAACGTCTTCGCCCCCATCGCCTTGGCGGTCTCGAGGATCTTCTCGCCGCGTAGCAGGTCATCGGTCTGCATGGCCAGATCGGCATACTGTGCGATCTGCTCGGGATCCTCCTGCGGAGCAACGAGAATCCATGCCAGGTCCTTCCGCCGCCGTCGGGCCTTCTTGATGGCCGGCAAGGTCCCCGGCACGGCCTGAGCAACGATGATCGCCTTCACATCCGGATCGTTGGCCATCTCAAGCAACTGCGTGACCGTGGTCTCCTGCTCGGTCATGAAGTTGTCCGGATAGGTCTTATGGATGACCTCGTCGCGGCCGTAGCGCGCGATCACGCGCTCGGCACCACGATACTCGTCCTCACCCTGGGAAACGGTCCCGGTCAGAAGGCCGATCTTGAACCCGAGCCGCTCGCCGTCGCTGGCCTTCTTTGCAGCGGCCGTGTTCGCCTGTGCTTTGCCGGCTTCGCCGCAACTCAAAGTGAGCGACAGCGCCGCCGCCAGTCCGCAGAGCAACGTCGTCCTGAATCTCATACCTTCCTCGTTTTCCCGTCGCGCAGAAGCTCCGCAGTCTAGCAGATCAGCGGCCACGCCAGGAATGGATCGCCAACGTCACGCCGATGATCGCGTAGACGGCGAACTCACGCAGATACTTGCCGCGCCGCGGCGCCTGGCAACCCATGCTCTGGTGCGGCGTCTTGATCGCCGCCGTGTCGCTGAGCGGGAAGCACTGGGCCATCTCCCGTCGGTCGGACAACTGGCGAACCGTCACGTTCAACCTGACGACCGCGGGGATCTACCTCGTCGGAACCCACGACCGTCGTGAGGGCCCAAGATCGCCTGGGCCAGCTCAACCGTGGTTTCTAGAAAGTGAAGCGCAGGATCGGCGCACGCTCCGCGCTGTGGACTTGTTCCGCATCGGTCGAGTAGAGCCGGTGCATCGTGCGCACGGAGTATCGGCGCGTACCCGGCGACCCGATCTTGATCTCGAGACCACCGGAGGTCGTGATGCCGCGGCTGTTCGCCCGCGCGTCGAACTCGAGCGCTTGGGCCCGGAGGATCGCGCCGGCGAGAGCGGCGTTGTTCGGGAGTGACAACGCGGCCACGCCTTGCATCGTACGGATCCGCCGGCGAAGAGTGACCGGCATCAGGACATCCAGCGACGTGAACAGGGTGCAACCGGGCATCCCGAGGCTCCCGAGATCGATCGGGTACGGCCTTCCGCGCTGCACGCCGAAGAACAGGATCGCGTTGCCCGTGGAGAACGCCTCGAGGCACAGCGACCCGTGGCCACCGGGGACCCAGGATGCGTTGTCGAAGACCGTGAGCCTCGAGGTGAACCCGGTCGAGCCGCGGCAGCCGCTCTGCAGGGAGTGAATGGCGACACCCTTGGCGTCACTCGGAATCGACATCGTATCCATGCTGTACCCGGCGGTGACGGCCCCGGCTTGACGCGCGCGCATCTCGATCACCAACCCACCGAATCCCTTGAGGTAGGCGAACGGCTGGATCGGAATCCGCACGAGGAACGGGGCGATCCTGCCGACGGGATTCCAAGCCGGCAACGACACGGTGACGCTCTTCGCGACGTGACGAAACCCGGCCGTTCCGCCGAGCACGATCGCCGCACGATCCCGGGGCATCGAGGCGGGGCGCCGCGTGACGCTGTTTGCGCCGCCGCAACAG
>CAYSWE010000428.1:0-4677 GCA_964434515.1 uncultured Phycisphaerales bacterium
CCGAGCGCGACTACCTCGCTCGGCTGGAACCCGGTCATCGTTTGCGCGTGGATCGCGCCGATCGGGATCTGCTCCCCGCCGCACCGTTCGATCCAGCGGAACTCGCGCGTGCGCGTTCTGCCGCGGTCGGAGAGCTGGCGAGTTGGGTCGACAAGCTGCCGACCAAGGGGCGGTATGCCCCCGAATCGGGATTGTTGGCACGGTTCGCTACGGAACTCGCGTGGGAACTGGTGCGATCGGCGCCCGCGCTCCAGGAGCAGTTCGACGCTCGCTTTCGGCGGGCCGCGGGCGTGCATCGGCCGGACGTTTCGGGCGTGATCGCGGCGCTCCGCAGGATCATGGACGCGCCGATGCGTCCGAAGCAAACGGCGACCACGGGGACGCGCCCACAGGATCTCGCGATCCGCGCGGCCCGATGCCTCGCCGGGTTGGGCGCGCAGGCAGCGTTCAAGAAGCTCAAGGGACCGAAGCCGCCGGACCTGGCGCGCGTCCGAAAGCTCGCGCGCGCCGCGCGTCGCCGCCTGCGCAAACGGATTGCCACCGAGGCCGGCGAGCCGTGGACCGTGGCGCGGTTAGAGGCGCTCGACGAGGACGCGCGTCGTGCGTTTTCGCTGCGATATCGCCATTGGACGCGACCGGCCCGCGGCGTCAGTCCGAACGGGCTCTATGTCATCGAGACGACCTGTGGATTTGCCACGTTGCTTGGCTGCCTGCAGACCGTGGAGATGCATCATCGGCGGCTTGCAAACTGGTTTGGCAAGGATCCGTTTCGGAGTCGCCCCGGCCTCGTGCGGATCCTCCCGGCGGCGAGTGGCCTCGAGGCCGAGGACAGCCCGTTTTGGTGGGCTGGCGGCTTTCAGAGTGGCGACCGGACCGTGCTTCGGTTTGCGTGGAGCAACATCGCCGGGCTTGGTCGCGGACTCACGCACGAGTTGACGCATCGCTTCGATGGCGCGCTCTTGCCGGGCATGCCGGCATGGCTCACGGAAGGCCGGGCCGTTTGGACGGCGCGCTCCTATGGCAAGGCGGAGGACACGGCCTTTGCCGAGGACTACATTGGTTACTATGCGGTGCAGACCCCGTTCACGCACGGCTATGCCGGGATTGCCAAGTTTCGCAAGCTGCTCGCTGGCACGATCGACGACTATCGCGACAACTATTCGGCAGGTTATGCATTGTTTGCGTTCCTGAAAAACTGGGAGGTTCGTGGCAAGCGTGTTTTTGCCAAGCGGCTCCAGCGATACATGCGCCGGGCAAGGGCCGGTTCGAAGAAGCCGGTTGCGTTCTTCGAGCAGAGTTTCGCCGATGGCAAAGGCGGGCGACCGAACAAGCTGCCGGAGTTCATGAAACTGTGGTCTCAGTTCTTGCGCGGCTGCTACAAGAAGGCGTGGGGTGAGACCGTGTCCTGGCTGACGCCGCACTTGGCGCGCCCGAAGGGTGCAACGCGGCGTGGCGCGGTCCTCGACGAGCCGACGTTCGTTTGGTCGCGCGCCCGCGCGGAGCCGTGGTTTGGTCAGCGGCACGCTGCCGCGGCGGGCTTCCTGTTGGCGGCGGCCGGACAGGAGGATGCGGCGGCGCGCGCGTTCCTCTGGTCGCTGGAAACGGATGGCTGGCGCTCGGACGCGGCGCTGGCGCTGGCGCGGATTCTCGAGCGGAAAGGGCGGGACGGCGCTGCTTGGGTGGTGCGCGCCGAGCTCGCCCGGCGCCGCGGCGCCGGCAGCCCTCGTGGCGAGCTTCCTTTTCTTCGTCTCTGGCCGAAGCTTCGGGCCTACCTCCGCGCTCGCGCGGCGGTCGTGTCCGCAGCGCTCGCCGGCGGTTTGCCGGATGCCGCGCGGGCGTGGACCGCCGAGCACAACTGGCTGGCGCAGTTCGTCGGCGTGCCAGCTCTGACGATGCCGCCAGCTCCGGACGAGCGGGATCCACTCGTGCCGCGGATGGAGCCGGCCGAACGCCTCGCGCTGCATGGCTGGGTCGAGGACGGACTGACCGGCTACGAGGAGCGGCGCGTCCGCGGGCTGTGGTTCGAGAACAAGGTCGGCGATCTCCACGTGGGGCGAAAGAAGCCTCGCGGCAAGTCTGGAGTGTTGGATCGACGGGCGCATCAGCGGCATGCATTCGTTCGTTCGTCGTTGTGGCAGGTGCCTGGCGACTATGTCGTTCGTATGCGGATTCATTTCACGACATCGTTTGTGTCTGGGGCCGTTGTGATTGGCTACACGCGGCGAGACCGCGGTGTGCGGGTCGGCTTCTCGGCTGGCGACTTTCTGTATGCCATTGGGCGCAAGACTGCCGTTGGTAAGACAAAGTCCATGCGAATCTCGGTGAACGGACTCTACGAACGCGAGCGGCCGCTGCGATCCAATCCAAGCCAGAAGTATGAGTTTGCCCACCCGGCTTCGGCGTTTGCACTCGAGTTGCGCGTGCATGGGGCGACGGTCGATGTCGTCGTCGAAGGCAAGCGACTCTTTTCCTACACGACGCCTCGGGCAACGGCGATCTATGGCTCGATCGGTTTTGCCATGGGGCAGGGTGCCGTCCGGATCCAGGCTCCGAGTGTGCAGCGACTCGATCGCGGCAACATCGAGGGCCGGCGAGGTTCTACTGTCGGGTTGGATTGTCGGGCGCAGAAGCTACCTGGGCTGGGCGGCTTAGTTGGCCGGCGCACGCGGGGGGTTCCGCTTGGTCCGCTCGGCACGATCGTGCTCTGGCTGTCCGCGTCGGGCGAGTCCGCGGCGGCCGATGCTGCACTCGTGCTCGAGAAGGCTGGCGCTCTCATTCGTGCTGCGAAGGACTACCCGCAGAAGTGGGTCGTGGCGATCCCCGACTCTTGGGGAATGCAGATGCAGCGTGAGGTGCGGGCGGTGTTCGCTCGGGGAGCCCCGCAACGTTTCGAGTGGATTGCCCACAGCGCGACAGCGGCGCTCGCTGACGGGTCGGTGGCGATCTTCGTGGACGGCGCGGGAGTCGCCCGCGCGGCACAGCGGATCAAGCCCAAAGGGCCGTTCCCGGTCCTGGTTGCCCGCTGGGCCCGGCGCTATCGCCGGCCGCACTCCGGATTTTGATAGAAAAAATGACTACGACACGTTTTTGCGGGGCAGGCTGGGTGGCGTGATTCCGATCCAGGACGACGTTCCGCGGCGTAGCCCACCGCTGATGACCGTGGCGCTGATTCTGGTCAACACGCTGGTCTTCTTGGTCGAGTTGCGCCTCGGCGGAGATCGACTCGAGGGGGTGTTTTATACGCTTGGGATCGTTCCCGCGCGGTTTGTGAATCCGGGTTGGGCGGAACTGGTGGGGCTTCCCGTGGATAGCTGGTGGCCCTACCTCACGAGCATGTTCCTGCATGGCGGATGGTGGCACCTCTTGGGCAACATGTGGTTCCTCTGGGTCTTTGGCGACAACGTCGAGGACCGTATGGGATCGGGGCGGTTCCTCGTGTTCTATCTGGTCAGTGGGGTTGTTGCGGGCCTCGTGCACACGTGGCTCAACCCGGCGAGTACGACCCCCACGGTCGGCGCCTCGGGCGCGATCGCCGGCGTGATGGGCGGATATCTGCTGCTCTTCCCGCGGGCCCGGATCATCATGATGATCCCGATCTTCATCTTTCCATTCTTCTTCGACCTGCCGGCTGCGCTGTTCCTGCTGTTCTGGTTCTTGGTTCAGCTCACCAGCGGGTTCGCGAGCATCGCCTCGGTCCAGGGCCTGAGTCCGATCGCCTGGTGGGCGCATGTCGGCGGCTTTGCGACGGGCATGCTCGGTGTGCTGATCTTCTGTCCGAAGGGCTGCCGGCCGAGGCAGCCGGATGAAGTGAGTTGGGACAGCCTGTGGAGATACCGGAGGTAAGCAGCGATGGATTGGTTCTGGTTGATCTTTCTCGTGATGATGTTCCAGCCGGCGCTCAAGAAGCAGCTGCAGGAGGCGTCGCGGCAGCGCTGGATCGCGCGCATGGAGGCCAAGAACGGTTCTCGAGTCATTCTGCTCGTGCATCGCCAGGAGACGATGAGCTTCCTCGGCTTTCCGCTCATGCGCTTCATCGACATCCACGATTCGGAGGAAGTGCTGCGCGCAGTGCATCTGACCGATCCGGACATTCCCATCGATCTCGTGCTGCACACGCCTGGTGGGCTCGTGCTCGCGGCCACACAGATCGCTTCCGTGATCCAGAGCCATCCAGGCAAGGTTCGCGTTTACGTGCCACACTTTGCGATGTCTGGCGGAACGCTCATCGCGTTAGCTGCGGATGAAATCTTCATGGCAGAGCACGCGGTCCTCGGGCCGGTGGATCCGCAGCTTGGCTCACACTCGGCGGCATCGATCCTCGCAGCGGTGGAGAGGAAGGAGCCCAAGGACACGGACGACGAGACCCTGATGCTCGCGGATCAGGCCGCCAAGGCGCGCAAGCAGGTCGAAGCGACCGTGCATTGCTTGCTGCGCGACAAGATGGCCGAAGACAAGGCTCGGGAGCTGGCCACGCTCCTGTCCGAAGGGCGCTGGACCCACGACTATGGCATCAGCTATGACGAGGCCAAGGAACTGGGCCT
This sequence comes from uncultured Phycisphaerales bacterium, assembly GCA_964434515.1. Classification (GTDB taxonomy): domain Bacteria; phylum Planctomycetota; class UBA1135; order UBA1135; genus CAYSWE01. Next base: position 4,542 of record CAYSWE010000428.1, read on the forward strand.
CCGCGTCAGCAAGGAGATCCCCGAAGAGTTCTTCCAGCTGATGGCGTTGTTCCCGCAACCCGTCCGCGGCCAAGGCGGCGTGGAGTATCTACCGCACCGGCGCAGCAAGGCGTCGTAGTCGTTCGACCGGCTCGGC
>CAYSWE010000429.1:0-4661 GCA_964434515.1 uncultured Phycisphaerales bacterium
ATAGGGGCGGGTCCGTGCGGGCCGCTGCGGCACGACATGCCAATGGACGATGCGCTTCTTGTAGCGCGGGTCGCTGCCAAGGGTCGCCAAGATGGCATCGATCCCGCCACGCGCACGTCGCCGCCGCGCCCCACCGCTCGCCGCTCCCACGGGCTTGCGCATCCACCCTCCTCGTCGGTTGCCGTGCTTCCGCACGCCCTGGCCCAATGTTAGGGAAACGCTAGGGCTCCCGTTGCGAGGGTGCAAGGAGTGTTGCGTCTTACCCGATCTGGTCCTCAGTCGCGACGCGGCGCCAACAACCTGGCATCATGCTCCGCGTTCAAGAGCCCACGGAGATATCCATGAACCAGAGACTGATGCAATCGATGGCCTGCGGACTGGGGGTTGCGGGATTCCTCGCTCACCCCGTCCCCGCGCAGGAAGCCGCGACCAAACCGGCCACGAAGGCGGTAGCGCCAGCGCAGACACGCGACACGGTCGAGTCCATCCAGACGGACTTGACCAACACTCGAAACACTTGGATGAAGGCCTATCGCAAGGCCTCCGCCACCGAGCGTCGGAAGATGGCTCAGAGCTATCCGCAACCGACCAAGCATCGCGCACGCATGTGGAAGGTCGTCGAGCGTGCACCGAAGGACCCCAGCGCGGCGGAGGCTCTGGCCTGGATCGTGAAAAACCAGGCCCGGGGCGAAGAGTTGGAACGTGCGCTCGGGATGCTCACCGAGAACCACCTCCAAAGCAAGGCCATCGCGGGGGTCTGCATGATTCTCGGACGGAACCTTGGTGCACCGGCGCTGAAGTTCCTGAAAACAACACGCACAGAGGCGACAGGTGAGACACAGGGCATCGCGACCTACGCCAATGCCCAGATCCTGCTGCAGCGCGCCAATATGGCGCGCCGCCTCGCCACCATGTCCGGACAGAAACGCGAGGCCATGTCGAAGAGCCTCGACACCTTCGTGGGTCCCGGCACCTCCACGATGCTCGAGAAGCTCGACCCGAAGCTGCTCGAGCGCGACGCCGAGAAGCTGCTGACGACCGTGCAGACGGAGTTTCCCAACCTCAGTTTCGGTAGTCGCAAGATCGCCAAGATGGCCAAGGCAACGCTGTTCGAACTGCGCCACCTCTCGGTCGGTAAGATCGCGCCCGACATCCAGGGCGAAGACATCGACGGCATCGCGTTCAAGCTGTCGGACTATCGCGGCAAGGTTGTGCTGCTCGACTTCTGGGGCGATTGGTGAGGCCCTTGCCGGGGTATGTACCCACACGAGCGGTCGCTCGTGAAGAAGTTCGCCAACCGGCCCTTCACCATCATCGGCGTCAACAGTGATCGCGATCGCGAGAAGCTGAAACAGACCCTCATCGACAAGAAGCTCACCTGGCGGTCGTTCTGGAACGGCGGCAGTACCAACGGCCCGATCTCCACCGCATGGAATGTCCGCGGCTGGCCGACGCTCTATGTGCTCGACAAGGACGGACGGATCCGTTTCAAGAACGTCCGTGGCGAGGCGCTGACCGAGGCCATCGGCAAGCTCATCGCTGAGGTCGAAAAGACCGGCGACTAACCGACTACCGACCACGTCCCATGCAAACTCGCGCCATCGTCATCGCCACCGCCGTCCTGGCGGTGGCGCTTCCTGCCTCTCCCGCTACCACACAGAAGCGGCCCGCGCAGAAGAAGAGCGGCAAGCCTAGTCCACAAAGCGCGGCGCGCTCCGACTTTCCCGACGTCAAGCTGAGCGTCGCGCTGGTCGGGCTCGACGGGTTTGAGGAGACCACGGTCAAGGACTCACAGGTTCGCCGGATTTGGAACGGCAAGATCGGCAAGTCTGCCGTGCGGATCCGGTTGGCGTTCTATCCGCGCAAGGACTTCGGGCTCAACGAACCAGAGGACGTGCTCGAACTCATCGAGGACAATCTCCGTCGCCCCAAGGACTCCCACTTTCAGTTCCGCGAGCGGTCGCTCGTTCGCGGGCCCTACGGCGCACTGCCGTACGCGGACTTCGGCGTCTCCCAGACCCGATCCGGAACGAGTGTCCAAGCGGAGACCTACTGGTTCGCCAGTGTGCTCGAGGAGACGGGCTACTCGCTGCAACTCGACATCCGTCCCGCCGCGGACGCTGCCGCGCGAACTCGCATCCTGGACTTCTTCAAGAAGGGAGTCCGTGCCCGCTGCAAGAAGGACAAGGTCGCGTGGAGCAAGGCGGAGGTGGCCAAGCGCTGGGCCGAGTTCACGCCCGACAAGATCCACAAGAAGATGAAGGTCATTCGCACGAAGCACTACGTGATCATGACCAACTCGTCCGGCGGCAAGCTGTTCGCCAAGAAGATGGAGGAGTACTACAAGAAGATTCGCAAGCTCTATCCGTTTGCGGAGATCGCCGGACGTAAGCTGATGCCGGTCTTCCTGTTCCGGAGTGCCGACGAATACTACGCCTACTACTCCAAGATCGCGCAGATCTCTGAGGCCCAAGCCAAGCGCTCCAAGGGACACGCGTGGAAGGACTACTACGCGACCTACTACGAGTCGCCGAACGATCCCGTGCACATCCACGAAGCGACCCACCAGATCTTTGCGAATCGGCTTCGGCTCAGCGGCGGTGGCTCGTGGTTCCAGGAAGGACTCGCCGAGTACATCGAGCGGCTCTACCGCGGCTACAATGAGATGAAGGCCTATGCGCGCCACGCGGCTCGCAAGGAAAGCTACCTGCCGTTCGCCGAGTTTTTCAAGGTGCCAAGCCTGATTGCCGCCGGTCGCACCAAGACCGGCGAGAGCGGCGCTCAGAATCAATACATGCAGGCAGCATCCTTGATCGCGTTCCTGGCCGAGAGCAAGTTCGGCAAGAAGAAGTTTCAGGACTTCGTGCACGCCGTCGGAGCCGTGCCGCGCGGCGACGTCAAGGCCATCGAAGCCGCGCTCCGGCAAGTGTATGGTGTCGGCATCGATGGGCTCGAGCAACGCTGGGTCAAGCACTGGTCCAAGTAGTTCGCCAATCACTTGCCGGGAGGATGGGTCATGAAGATCAGCATCGAATACTGCAACGTTTGAAACTACAAACCGCGGGCGTCCGGTCTGGCCGCCGCAATCCGTGCAGAGTTCCCTGAGGCCGAGGTCGAGTTGGTCGCCGGCGCCGGAGGCGACTTCATCGTGATCGCCGATGGCAAGGAACTCTGGAACAAGAACGCCATGGGTGGCGACTTCCCGGGGCACGAGACCGTCCTGCGACAACTGCGCTAACGACGCCGCTCGCGCAAGGAACTTCGGGTAGGCTCGTCGTAGAGGCCCGCATGACCACGTTGACGCTCGAAGCCCTGATCGACCGGGCGCGGCGCGCCCGCGCCAGTGACCTACACCTGGAGCCGCAGCGCAGCCCGACGCTGCGCATTGACGGCCGGCTGGTTTCCGACGGACCGACGCTGGCGCCGCAGGCGCTGCTCGACATGGCGCGCGGGCTGCTGTCGAAGGCCGCGTGGAGCGCGTTCCTCGAGCGCCGCTCGGCCGACCTGTCCACGACCATTCAGGGCGTGCGTTGCCGCATCAACATTCTGCAGAGCATGCGCGGCGTCGGCTTGGCCGTGCGCCTGCTCTGCCGCAGCGAGCCGACGCTCGAGACCCTCAACCTGCACCCGAGCCTGGCGCGCCTCGCGCGCGAGCGGCAAGGCCTCATCATCGTCTCCGGCCCAACCGGCAGCGGCAAGTCCTCGACCGTCGCGGCGCTGATCCACGAGATCACGCGGGGCGAGGCGCGCCACGTCATCACGCTCGAACAACCCGTGGAGTTCCTGCTGCGTGGCGGCCGCTCGCTCATCCGCCAGCGCGACGTCGGCAAAGACACACCGTCGTTTCGCCAGGGCCTCATCGACGCCATGCGCGAGGACCCGGACGTGCTCATGGTCGGCGAGATGCGTGACCCGGAGACCATGCGCCTGACGATCGACGCTGCCGAGACCGGGCACATCGTGCTCACGACTGTGCACTCGGCAACGAGCGCCGAGGCGCTCAGCCGCATCGCCTCGGCATTCCCGGCCGAGATTCGCCCACTGGTTTGCGCCCAGCTAGCCGATTGCCTCCTTGCGGTCGTCTGCCAAACCCTGCAATACCGTGCCGAGCTCGACCTGCGCGTGCCCGAATGCGAGGTGCTCATCGCGTCCACACCGGTCCGCAGTCTCGTCCGCAAGGGCGAGTTCTTCAAGCTGGAGAGCGCCCTGCAGACCGGCGGCGCCGACGGCCAATGGACCCGACGTCGCTACCGCCAATGGCTCGACGCGCGCACGAGCTTCCACAAACCCGCCGCCACGGCCACCGCGCCATTGGCCCCACCGCGCGCCGAACCCCTAACCCCTCTACCCCGAGCCCCCCAACCGCCCGAGCCAGCGAGCCGACCGCCAAGCGATCCCGCCGAGGACGACGTCATCGTAATCCAGCCCCCAACGGGAACGCTCTCGGACATCCTCGACGAGCTGGACGAGTAGCCGCGACCTAAGAGAGCACAGAGACCACACGGCGCAATCCATCCTTCAGCAGCTTGACTGTCGTGTCTCACGGTCTCACGGCTCCTCAGGCCAGATGACAGATGAGTCGCTAGATCACACTCACACAGTCAGTGAGAGGATCGTGCTGGCGTAGAAGCGAGCGGGAGTCGATGGACCCGCGAAGTTGT
>CAYSWE010000430.1:0-2091 GCA_964434515.1 uncultured Phycisphaerales bacterium
ATCACGAACCACGGCCAGCCAAGGTGCGAGTTCCTCGACCTTCCGCTCCGGTGCATGCTCGGCAAGATCGCGCACGACCGCTTCCTCCTGCCCGCCATCGCTCCCGGTCGCCGCGCCGGCCAGCTCCGGCAAGTCCAGAACTGGCGCAAAGCCCGCGGCTTCGCGTGCAGCCTCAAGCGCGCGCTCGCCCATCTCGAGCGTCAAGGAACTGGTACGCGCCCGCCCCTGTCGGCCACCATGATCGACGCGCACGTGCACCTCGACATCGCGATGCGAGTTCTCCTCGCTCGGACCGGACTCGGCCAAGCGCAGCGAGTTTCCGAGGCGCGATGAAAGGACGATCTCAGTCGGCTCCGTCCCCTTGCTCCGCAACAAAGCGTCGCAGAACGCCCTCGCTTCCGTCTCTGGCAACAACGTTCGCCTCCAGCCTCCTCGGCTCTCTACGACAGACTACTTCAGGAAACCTACTTCAGGAAACAACGCGGACGGTGTGCACACTCGCGCTCGAGCTGATCGAAGAACGCATCGGCCTCCTCGGCCCGGACGCCGAAGGATTCCAGCGAGATCCGCCGCAGCGCTACGGCAGCAACCCCCATCAGACGGTAGCGTCCTCGAGGCGCAGCCACGGTGTGAAACTTGTTCAATCGAAACCACTGCTCAAGGACGAGATACACGGCATAGGCAACGAAGGGGTCGTCCTCGTCCTGCTGCATCGCCGCGGTTGCAGCCGTCGCCGCACGCTCCAACTTCTCCGACTCGAAGGCAGCCAACGCCTTCTCCGCGTAGACCCGAGCGCGCAGGTGGGGGTTTCGCCGCCGCGGTTCCTCCCCAAGCAACGAGAGGGCGTCGTCGGCGACCCGGAGGGCCTTCTGCCAGCGCCGGGCATGACGCAAGCCACGCGCCAGCAGGCAGAGATCCTCGGCGTCCGCCTGACCATCTCGGCGTAGCAACTCCAGAGCTCGCACCCCCTCCGTCCTGCGAGCTGGGTCCTGAGATCGTACGGCAATCGCAGCGCTGAGTCGGCGCACAACGACATCGTGCGGACGCTTCGCGAGTTCGTCTTGAACCCGTCGCCACAGGCTCGCCGAAACTCGAGGCTTCGTACACTCCCGCTGTGGGTCGCCCGTCAGCGCATAGTCGACGCGAAGCGAAAGCGATCGCAACTCGGCGTCCTCGCCACGAAGGCGCAACCCCGCTCGCACCGCATCCCGACAGGCCGAGAGTTCCGCTTCGACACAATCTTTGTGGTACAGATCCCAGGCGAGCCGCGCTCGCACGCGGGCGAGTGAGAAACGGTCGGCCTCCGTGGTGCACCAGCGCCGAGCGTCGCGCAAACGGCGCCGCGCGCCATCCAGGCGCCCCAGCGACCCGAGCGCCTCTGCGGCCGCGAGCGCGATCGCCAAGTCGCCTCCTTTGGACTCACGTTCCAGCGCAGAGACGCGCGTAAGCGTGGACACAGGGTCCGAGGCCAATGCCGCGAACCGCACCGTCGCACAGGCGAGGCGACGGCGAACGGCCGCAGGAATGCCAGCCTTAGCAAACACCTCGTCTGCGCTCTTCAGGACATCGAGCGCCTCCAACCGCCACGAATCGTCCCGCCGCGGATGGAGCAGCAAAAGCTCGACCTTGCGAGCCAAGAACTCCGGAGCGTGAGCGGAAGTCTGCCGCCGGAGCTCCCCCAGCCCGTCCCGCGCCTCGCGCAGGAGACGCAGCTCGCGAGCGGCGTCGATGTGCGCACAGAGGAGCTGGCTATCGATCGCTCCGGGGGCACGCGCGCGAATCATGAGGATGCGTCGACGAGCGTCGTCAAACCGGCCCGCGGCAACCGACGCAAGTGCCAAGCGTCGCGCCGTAGCCAAGTCCACCGAGGCCGCCTCCGCCGCGCGACCAAACGGTGTCCACCCGAGCATGAGCGACAACGCAACGAGCACAGCACACCCCGTTGCAGCGAAGCGCAGCCGCCCTCGGCCAATCCGTAGCCTCGTCTCGACGCGCCACGACGCGTGACTTTCGAGCCCAGGGTCTCGGCGGCCGCACTCGGCGGCCGCCAGCATCTCGCACGCGTCGGCGTAGCGCAGCTCGGGATCGAAG
>CAYSWE010000430.1:2101-4651 GCA_964434515.1 uncultured Phycisphaerales bacterium
GCGAATCCCGCAGGAACGGACGGAACGAGCTCACGAATGCCGATCGCCGGCGCACCTGGGCACCCATCGAGCACGGCCCGACCGTGCATTCTCAGAATCGGTAGCCGCAAGGCCAACATCCGGAAGAACGTCGCACCGAGGCTCCAAACATCGGCACGCGTCGTCGGCGCCCTTCGGGTCGCAATGATCTCGGGAGCCATGTACCCCGGCGTGCCGAGCAGGTCGCCCGCCAGCGTCGCGGTCTCGTCGTCGGCCAGCCGCGCCAATCCGAGATCACCGACTCGGCACGTGCCGTCGAAGCCCAAGAAGAGGTTCGCGGGCTTCAGGTCCCGATGCACGACACCGGCCGAGTGCAGACATGCCACCCCACGAAGCACCTCGAGAAAGCGATCCCAAACCCAAAGGATCTGTGCCTGCGTAAGTGGACGAACCGCCTCGCTGTCCGACGGCGCAGATTGCGACGTCCGTACAACGGTTTCTTCGTCGCCGGCGTCATGGACACGGGCGTCACCACGCCAACCGGCAACGACCTCCTCGAGCGTTCCCTTCATGCAGGGCTCGACGAGATAATCACTGCCGTCGATGCAGCCCGCGTCGAGGACAGACATGACGTTGGGATCATCGACTTCCTCGACCGAGCGCACACCCCGGTGAAGCCGCAGCACGGCGGCGGTGTCCGTGCGAAGCGAGGCGTGAACGCGCTTGACCGCAACAGGAACTCCGGGTGCGAGCGTGCAACCGAACGCCGTCGTGTACGGAGTCAACACGAACGCCCGATACACGACGACGAGACTTCCCTCGCCGATCTGTTCGCGCAGCCGATATGGACCGAACGCTTCTTCCTGGAAAACCATTCCCCCATAGTCTCCGAACAAAGAGCCCCGCTGGCAAGGTCTAGCGAATGTACACAGAGCGGGATCGACCCGTGACCAGGTCGATCCCCGCGCGAACCCGAAGCGATTCGGCTGCGTTTTGTCGAGGCCTTTCGGCTGGGCTTCTGGGCTCTTAGCGTCCCAAAACGACGGCGAAGAGGGCGATCACCGAGGCGAATACGAGAGCGACCATGATGACCATGCCTCGATTCATCTTGCCGGTGCGATCGACGAGCCGCGACAGCTGCTCGAGCTGAGCACTCTGCGTGCGCTCGAAGGTGGCATACGCCTGCTTCTGCGTCTCCTCGAACACGCGCGTCGCGCGGCCGTGGGAACGCTCGAACGACTCCTGGGATTCCTTGACGGCGGCCTGACTCTCCTTCGCCAATGTGCCAATAGAATCGTGAATCCGGTCCATCGCAGACCGGAAGTCCTCGAGATTCTTCTCGGTCCGCTCCTCGACGACAACCTGCCGCTCGAGCGCCTGTTGAATCCCATCGAGCAGCTGAGGGAGTCCGCCCAGCTTGCCGAGCAGCTCGCTGGTCTTGTCCTTCTGGTCGATGAGTTGTTGGCTGATCTTCGCCATGAAGTCCACCTGCGCCTTGGCCATCTCAGGCAGGTCGGTGAAGTTTTCGCTGAAGCGAGTCGAGCGGCGCCCCTGCTCGTCCATGTGCTTGTCGATGTTTTTCAGCAGACCCGACAGGTCCCGGAAGCCATCGGTCAGCGCCTGCGCGGCCTCCTCGCGACGACCGCCGAGCACGCGCGAAAGGCCAGCCGCCCTTGCGTCGGGCTTCTTGTCACTTGCCGGATCGGGCACGGGCTTTTCGATCGGCGTCAGCCTGGCATCGTCGCGCGGAGGCACGACCGCGCCGCCGCCCGCCAGCGACCGAGGTCTTGGCGTCGGCGACGCCAAGATCTCCCCAATCTCAGCGGAGGAGATGCGCACCGAGCCGGGGGGGATGTCGTCCCGGCCTTCTGCGACGCCGCCTCCAGCAGCGCCGCGACCTACGGCTCGCGACTTGGCCGGCTGCTTCGCCGGTAGCCGATCCGGACCTCTCCGAAACGCCTCGATCCCACGCGAGGATGACAGTCGCCTGCCGTCGCCGACGAGCGGCGCTCCCCGCTTGCGCGAACCGAAGAGCTTCTCCAGGAATGAACTCTTCTTGACCATGATTAGTTGCTCCTTTGCGTCCAGCTCACTGGAGCGCGAATAGCGAGCGCGACCGACCGCGAAGTCCCGCTCGTGTCTCACGGGAGGCATGGCCGACTGGCTGTGCCAGCCGACATGGAGACAGAAAACGCGACACACGGGTAGCGCTCCGGGTTCGATGACCCGACTCCGCACCCGAAGCGGCAGGGGACAGCCCTGCCCTGGGCGTGCAACGACTTCTCTCCATCAGGGCCTCCCAGCCGCCTCTCTCGAAGCGACTCTCCCTAAGAGTTGCCCGCGCCGAGATTCGAAGACCCCGATGCACCTCTTGGAAGTCCTGGCACGGCGAACGCAAAGCCAGCGCCCACCGACGGTTCGGCTGTGAGCCTAGCCGCCCCATGCGAAGGAGTAAAGCGCACCATCGGAGGTGTTCTTGACGACAGCCCGTAGAACTGAGCCGCGCGGCTCGGTATTCTTCCGCGTCCAGGTGCCGGTGGGTCCACGATCCACAGCACGTGTGGGGGATTA
>CAYSWE010000431.1:0-4384 GCA_964434515.1 uncultured Phycisphaerales bacterium
GGACGTCGTGCTCGTTCTGGGTGGCGTCTTCGCGGTCGAAGGGACCGACGATGAGCCCGTTAAGCGGGTGGCCGCTGGGCTCGAGCGCGTCTACCGGCGTGCTCAGAACAGCACACCCAACCGCGAGGCATCGCAGCCGCGCCTCACCCCCCATCCAGCCATCGCTCGCCTGCTTCGCCTCACCGACATCAAGGAGGAGCAGTCATGACGACCGACGGAACCACACCAAGTCGCGACGAGCTTCTTCGTCTTCCTGGCCTTTTTCGGCGCTGGGAGATCGAGCAGGTCGCCCGCGCCGGCACTGATTTTCACCTCGAAGAGGCGGGTTGCGCCTCCGACGGGACACCCCTGTTCGCTGTCTATCAGCGGACTTCAAACCAACAGCTCCACAAGGAGGAGAAAGACAATGAGTAATTCAGCATGGGATCAAGCACAGGGACTCGCGGACAAGCACGGCAGTGGCTCAGGTGGCCTCTTCGTTCGCCTCACCAACAACGGCGACAAGATCGTCGGCAGTTTCGTCGGCGAGCCCTTCGCCCGCGAAGTTCACTGGACGGGTGAGCGATACGAGGAGTGTACCGGCGACGGCTGTTCGCACTGCAGCGAGGGCAAACGCCCGAGTCTGCGTGTGTCGATGAACTTCTACGTGCCCGCCGAGCGCGCGCTGCGAGTCATCGAGGGCGGCGTCATGTGGTTCAAGGATCTTCTCAAGGTCCGCGACAAGTACGGCCTCCGCTTCAGCTTCGTGAGCAGCGACCCGCTGGCAGCCGACCTCGATTGCTTCCGCGACCTCGCCGCGAAGGGAGGTGCCCGATGAACGCCGCGACGCAACTCAAGACCGTCGAGAAGCTGAAGACCAAGGCGCTGCGCGAGAAGCTCACTGAGCTGACTGGGAAGCAGACCCGCTCGAACAACCGCCCCTATCTCCTCAAGCAAGTGACCAAGGCGCTGGAGGAGCAGGCCGCACGCGAGGCGAAAGCCAAGAGCCAGCGCGCCTCGAAGAAGCCACGCGAGCGTGACCCGCGCCTTCCGCCGGTCGGCACCGTCCTCGAGCGCGAGCACAAGGGCAAGAAGATCTGCGCCACCATTCTCGACGAGGGCTTCGAGTACAACGGCAAGGTTTACCGCTCGCTCTCAGCGATAGCTCGCGAGGTGACCGGAACGATTTGGAACGGGAAATTGTGGTTTCGGATCATTCCCTACGCGCGCCGCGACAAAGCCCAGAGCGAAGGAGGTGCGCGATGAAGGTCAGCGATCTGATCGAGCTGCTCGAAGGCATGGACCCCGACGCCGATGTCTTCATCATGTCTCAGCCGCATTATCCGTTCGAGTTGAGCGTCGCTGGTGTCTGTCAGCGCAGCGACTTCACCGAGACCGACGACTACGACGACGAAGAACAGGCGGAGGAAGAAGCACCGCGCGGCCGCGACCGTTGGTCTGCCTCCGAGTCGCAGCTGCCGGGCAACGACGTCTTCCTCATCGAGGGCAGCCAGCTCCGCTACGGCAACAAGAACGCATGGGACGCGACGTGATGCGCGGCAGGGAGACCAACATGGGACCACAATTTTTCCAAACCAGAATGGGCCAGCGCTTTTACGAGGTCACGACCCCGAAGATTGCCAGCGAGCTCGCTCGGCTCGCCGACAACGTGGCGACGCTTAACGAGACGTTGGCGAGGCTCTCGATCTCTGGCTTCGCGTTGAGGCGGCCATCAACGACCGCTGGGCGGCATTCGCCAACGAAGCCTACAACGTCGGCGTCGACGCCGGCCTCGCCAAGCGTGTGGTCGACGACGTGCTGGAAGACGCCGGCATCGATGCGAAGCTACCGCCGGTTGCGGTGGTGCGCGCTCTATCCACTGCCCTCGCGAGGTTTGCCCGCCGCTTGCCGGTCGGCTGACCTTCGCGACCGGCAGACCACTCTCCCACGCGCCAACCCAGTCTCACTCGGGATAGCGCTTCTGCATGTCCTTCCAGCCCGCCTTTAGCAGGCGTTCGAGCACGGCCATGTTCACGTCGGACAGCCTCTTGATGTAGAGGCAGGACTTGCCCTTCTTGTGCTTGCCGAGCTTCGCGAGGATGTGCCCGAAGTCGGTATAGCCAGGCATGATGTAGATCGTGATGTCCTGCTTGCGCGGCGCAAAACCGATGCGAAAGGAGTCTCCTTCACGGCCGCTGGCGTACTTGTAGTGGTACTGCCCGTAGCCGATGATCGAGGTTCCCCACATCACTGGACGCTTGCCGGAGACTTCCTTGAGGAGCCTTGCGATGGTCTTGCAATCTCGGCGTCGATCCTCGTCTTCAATCGCGTTCAGAAAGGTGGAGACAGTCATCTTGGTGGGCTGGGTCTTGTTCTTCGTCATGAACCTACTCCGCTGTAATAGGCAGCTTCCCTCTTCGAAGAGGGAAGGCTCCGGTTCGAGTGGCCGATTGTGAGGAGGGTCGTCATGATCATCCCGCCAACTCGAGTAGCTTGAGGACCGTGTTCCAGTTGCGCATCGTGCTCGTCGTGCCGAGTTTGCCATCGAAGTAGGCGTTGGTGAGCTTGGTTCGCGCCATGCCGCCGGGGCGGTGTAGGTAGATCTCGCGACCCTGCACGGTGAATTCATCTGGTGGCGAACGGTCGGGCTCGAGCTTCGCCACGTTCGCCGTGGTCGGTCGCTTGGCGAGAAAGGCGACGTGGAGCTTCGCTGAATCGACGCCAGTTCGCAGGAACGGATTGCTGGCCACGACCTTCTCCATCTCGGCCGCCGTGCGTGTGATCACCGGGACCTCGAATCCGAAGCGGTCCGCGATCGCCTGGCTGATGACAGAAGAAACGCGCCGGGCCAGGGCCTGTCGTGCCCGGAAGACGACGTTGCCGCTCTGGATGTAGGTTCGTACGTCGTCGCACCCGGCATCCGCGAACATCGCGGCCAGGTCCTTCATCGGGAGCTTGTTCTTGCCGCCGACGTTGATCCCGCGCAAGAGCGCGACGTGGACACCCGCTCCCTTCATGCTCTACGTCCGTGGTCCAGCTCGGTCCCGGTGCGCAACAGATCGAGATAGGCCTTGTAGGAAAAGGTCCGATCCCGCTTGCGTCCGGTGGTCTCGACGAGCACGTCCGCATCCACCAACGCCGTGACCGCCTTGGTTGCAGTGGGCTTGGTCGTGTCGAGCAGCCTGGTCGCTTTGGCAATCGTGACGATGGGGTGCTCAGGCAACATCTCGAACAGGCGCGCAGCCATGACGGTGCTCGACTTGGCGTCAAGGACGCGCTGCCGGTCACGACTGATGAGTCCGAAAATGTCGCGGGCCGAAGTGGTCGCCTCATCGGCGATGGTCGCAACGGCCTCGAGGAAGAACGAGATCCATCCCTCCCAGTCGCCGTCGGTGCGCACTGCGGAGAGGCGACGGTAATACTCACCGCGGTGTCGCTTGAAGAAGAGGCTGAGGTAGAGCAGCGGCGAGCTGAGCATGCCGAAGTGCTCGAGCAGCAGCGTCACCAGGAGGCGACCGATTCGTCCGTTGCCGTCGAGGTAGGGGTGAATCGTCTCGAACTGAACGTGCAAGAGGCCCGCACGGACCAGCGGCGGCAATTCGCCAGCAGCATGGATGTACTTTTCGAGCTCAGCAAGCACGTCGCCGAGCAGGTGGGGCGGTGGCGGAACGAAGGCGGCGTTTCCGGGACGGGTGCCACCGATCCAGTTCTGGCTGCGCCGAACCTCGCCGGGCTGCTTGTCTGCTCCGCGTACGCCACGCATCAGCAGAGCATGCGTTTCGTTCAACAGGCGCATCGAGATCGGCAGGCCGCTCTCAGATGCGATCTGCTCCCGGGCATAGGCGAGCGCGTCGAGGTAGTTGCAGACCTCCTGCACATCCGCGTCGCTCGCGGGGGTGGTGGGCGCTTCGGCCTCGAAGGTCAGCAGGTCGATGAGCGTGCACTGCGTCCCCTCGATCTGTGAGGAGACCACGGCCTCCTTGCGGACGAACGCATAGATGAACCACTCGACCGACGGCACCATCTCACCGGCGAGCTCGAGGCGGGCAAGCCCCTGCTCCGCGCGCTGGAGCAAAGCGGACGTTGCTTCGTCGAGGCCGAGCGGCGGCTCCGCTGGCGGCAACGCACACGGGACGAAGGCAGAGACCTCCTCACCGGCCACCGTCGTGCTCTCGTATCTTCCCGTAATTCTTTCCATGGCAACCTAGGAAAGGATTCTTACCTAGGCGTCCGAAAAAGTAAAGAACGCTTTCTTTTTGCAGGTGCTAGGTAAATCCCCCTTGCCGAGCGCCGCCCATCTGCGAAGCGGCCACTCGCCAGCCCTGGCTCACCGCGGGCCCCTGTCCCCGAGCTTGACTAAAAGCATGCGGTTGATTGCCAACTCAACATGGTAGATTTACTCAAG
>CAYSWE010000431.1:4394-4645 GCA_964434515.1 uncultured Phycisphaerales bacterium
TGACCCGACCTCCGGCCACTAAGCAGCCTGTGCTTGACTAAACTCGCTAACTTGATCTTTAGGTAAAGTCGGTGTATTTAGTCAAGTATGGAGATCCCCTCCGAACGGCAGGCGATGAAGGAGATCGCTGAACGCCTCGCCGAGCTGCTCAACATCGACCCAGGCGAGGTTAGCCTCCGCGCCGACGTGGATGGCGTCGTCGAGGCAGGCCCATTCTCGTTCGTCGCTGACTGGAAGAGTTCGGGCACGGC
>CAYSWE010000432.1:0-4635 GCA_964434515.1 uncultured Phycisphaerales bacterium
CACGGCGCGTGCCGTAGCTGCTCGGCCATGATGTCCTGGAACGACTCTTCGTGGTCCCACGGGCGTTCGAGGTGCGATTCGATGTGGATCCTGGTCGGATCTAAGTGCGGTGCCGTCATTGGGTTAGGTTCCTAGCGAGTCGGCGTGAGGGGTTCGGACTGGACGAGAACATCGGTCTCTTCTTGCAGTGAAGCCAAACGTCGGGCGGCGCCGACGGTTCACCGGTCGGCGCGTTTTGATGCCGAGGCTTTTAGTGTAGCGGCGCAACGTGCCTGCGGCAACGTGGGCCCCGCGGTCGCTACTCACGATCGATCCAGTGTCTTTGGCCAGATGTAGACGCGGCGACGCTCCTGGAACTCGACTTTGCGCAGCAGCTGGTTCTGGCGGGCGGTCCGTAGGGCTTGCCGGATCTCATCCTGGACCTCGCGGCTCACGAACGGGCGCACCCCACCCTTCGTGCGCGAGACCAGCTCGATGAGCCAGGCCGCGCTCGCTTGGGGAATGGGAGCGGAGACAGCGCCGGCTTGGCTGCTGGGCGCGAAGGCGAACTCACGCAGGCTCGCGGCGAGTCCTCCGCTCGGCGTGACCCCTTCGATGACGCGGACCGCGCCGCCGTGCTCCTTCGCGACCACATCCGGCGTCGTTCCCGCCAAGCGCGCCGCCCTCGCCTTGGCGGCCCGCAGCTTCGGGGCGATCCCGTTCGCGGTTGGCTCGAAGGTGTAAACGCGCACCGTCGCCGTGCTCTTGGTTCGGAACTTCCCGGGGTGCTTTCGATAGTAGACGAGCAAGTCCGCCGGCGTCGCGAGCAGCGGGGAGCTAGCCCCGGCCTTGCGAAACTCTTCTGAGATTGCGATTTGCTGTCGGATGCTGGCTCGCTGGTCTGCGACGAACTGCTCGTAGGTCAGGCCGCGAGCCTTCAGGCTGGCAAGAAACTCGACCGAGCTGCCGGCGGTATGCTGTTGTTCCTCGATTCGTTCGCGCAGAACGTTGTTGACGACTTGTTCGATGCGTTCGCGGTCGTGGCCGAGCGAGTTGACGTGGTCGGCGAGCAGGTGGCTGTTGATTCGTCCTTGGAGGATGTGCCGGCGGATCGCGGCGGCGATCTCTGGCGTGATCTTCGCCGCGGGATCCCTCCTGCGCAGCGCGTCGAGGCGGCTAGCTTTCTGGAGTTCGAACTCGTCGCGCGTCGCGCTGCTCGTGATGACTTGCGTGCCGACCATGGCGAGGACGTCGTCGAAGACCACAGGCGCGAGCGGTTTTTGCGCTGGGGCGGGCCGCGGCACTTGCCGCGACGCGGTCGTCGATGACTTCGAGGCCGTGCCACCGGGTTGGCGACCCGGGCGGCGCAACGACTCTGGTGCTGTGACTTTCACTCCCGTCGCGGTCGAGCATGACCCTGCGAACGCCAGGACCAGGGTCCCAACCATGCAACCCGCTTCGGTTGCTCGTCTCGTCCAGCCCATGCGGAGTTCCTCAGGATTTGTTCGACCGGCGGCGCCTCGAGCGCCGCCGCTTGCGTGGCTCGTGAATCCTCGTCGTTGACACGCGGCCGAGCAAGGATTCCTCCAGGAGACCGAGCACGTCTTCGGGAGCGTATGGCTCCCGCCGCGGGGCCAACACGAGGCAGGTGCGGTCCGGCCGGAACGGGCGCACGTCGACGAACGTCGCAAGCCAGCTTCCCTGGGGGCCGCGGCCTGGCGCGTGCGTCACGATGAGCTGGTCCGGTGCCACGAAGCGGATGGAATCCATTCCTCGGCTGCCGAGTTGGTGTTTGACCGCAAACAAGGCGAGCAGGTTCAGGGCCGGGGCCGGGACGTGCCCGAATCGGTCGCTGAGCGAGGCGAGGATTCGGTCCTGGGACTCGCGATCGACCGCCGTGTCCATCTCGCGCAGCAGCGCGAGTCGCATCCGTTGGTCCTCGGCGAACTCCGGTGGGAGGAAGGCCTCGACGCCGATGTCCACGTCCACTTGTCGCGAGACGACGAGGTCCGGCGGCTCTTCGGTGCGCGCCCGGCCGTCCGTTCGTTCCACTGCCGCGTGCAGGAGCCGACAGTACATGTCGTAGCCGATCGCTGCGATGTGTCCGGATTGCTCCGGACCGAGCAGGTTGCCGGCGCCGCGGATCTCGAGGTCGCGCATGGCGATCTGAAATCCCGCGCCCAGACCCGCGAACTTCTCCATGGCCTGCAGGCGCTTGCGCGCCTCGGGTTTCATGGGGAAGGCAGGGTCCACGAGTAGAAAGCAGTGTGCCTTGTGCACGTCGCGACCGACGCGACCTCGAAGCTGGTGCAGATCCGCGAGTCCGAACAGGTGCGCATTGTCGACCAGAATCGTGTTGGCCCGCGGAATGTCGATCCCGGACTCGACGATGGTCGTCGACAGCAAGACATCGGCCTTGCCGGAGAGAAACGTCTGCATCGCCGTCAGCAGCTGCTTCTTGTCCATCTGTCCGTGTCCGACAACGAAGCGTGCCTCCGGAACCAGGTCCTCGAGTTCGCGACGCACGGCGTCGATGTCGTAGACCCGGTTGTGCAGGAAGAACACCTGTCCGCCGCGGGCGAGCTCGTTGACGATGGCGCCACGGATGACGCTCGCCTGTCGATGCAGCACCTGGGTCTCGATTTCCAATCGCCCCTCCGGTGGCGTGGCCAACGAAGAGATGTCCTTGATGCCAAGCAGCGACATGTGCAGCGTGCGCGGAATCGGTGTCGCCGTCATCGTCAGCACGTCGACGTTGGCGCGGATCTGGCGGATCTTTTCCTTGTGAGCGACGCCGAACTTCTGTTCTTCGTCGATGATCAGCAGGCCGAGCTCACGGAACTTCACGTCCTTATTGAGCAGCCGGTGCGTTCCGATCAGGACGTCGACGGTTCCGGCGAGCGTGTCCGCGAGGATCCGGCGTTTTTCCTTCGGACTCTGCAGCCGGGACAGGACCTCGATGCGCGCCGGGAACGAAGCGAATCGATCCCGAAAGGTGCGGCCGTGTTGATCGGCGAGCAGAGTCGTCGGCACCAGCATGGCGACCTGTCGTCCAGCCGAAACGACTCGGAATGCCGCGCGCATGGCAAGCTCGGTCTTGCCGAAGCCGACGTCTCCGCATAGGAGCCGGTCCATCGGTCGTCCGGCGCACAGGTCACGCACGATCTCGGTCGTCGACTTGTCTTGGTCGGGTGTGTCGACATACTCGAACGCCCGAACGAATTCGTCGTAGAGTTCGTCCTCGTCGGGGCAGGCAAAGCCCGGCTGGCGCTGCCGCTCGATCTGCACCTCGATCAGGTCCGCGGCCATGTCCCGCAGCGCCTGCGCGACTTGCGTCTTGCGCTTGGAGAACGCCTTGCCGCCGAGTTTGTCGAGCTTGGGGCGTAGCTGGCCGGACCCGACATATTTTTGGACCAGGTCGATCTTGCTCGCTGGCACGAGGACCTCGACGTCGCCCTGAAACGCCAAGCGCAGGTGATCCTCTTCGCCGCCCGCTGTGCCGCGTCGGGTTCGTTCCATGCCGACGAACTTGGCGATCCCGTGCACGGCATGGACGACCAGGTCGCCGCTCGCGAGTTCGAAGAAGCTGTCGATCACGCGGCTGGGCACGACCGCTTGCCGGGTCTTGCCGACGCGGCGTCGCCGCGCAACACCCGTCCCGAAGAACTCGCCGTGGTTGAGGAGGACGCAGCCGAGGTCCTTGAGCCGAAACCCGCGCGTCAGGTGTCCGGTCGTGGCATCGATGCCGCTGTCGCCGGTCTTCTGCGCGAGCCTGATCAGGCGTTGGACCTCGGGCTCGGAGCGGAGGACGACGAACGGGCGTTCCGCGAGCCTCCCCGCCGCAAGAATGCGCCCCTTCAGGTCCCAGCTCTCTGCTGCCGCGAGCGCTGGCGGAGCGATGTCGAAGTTGTAGCCGTTCGTCACGGGCAGGGCCGAGCAGGTGTAGCTCGGGAAGCGCGTGAGCCCGGCCTGGAATGCCGCCACGGGCTGTGCAAGCGTGCCTTCGCGCAGGGTAAAGCGCGACAGCTGCTCTTCGAATCGGACCGGCTCGACCACGATGACGGTCGTGGTCCCGGATGCGACGACGTCGAGCGGAAACACCGTTTCTGCACCAGCCGGTCCGATCGAGGCGCGCTCGATGGGCAGGCCGATCGAGGCGCACTCGAGCTCTTCCGTCGAACTCTGGTCGGTGGGATCGAAGTGCCGGATCGACTCGATCTCGTCGTCGAAGAACTCGATGCGGATCGGCTTTCGGGCGTCACTCGGGAAGATGTCCAGCACGTCGCCGCGCAGGGAGACTTCGCTCACGTTCCACACTTGCGGAACACGCCGCATTCCGGCGTCGGTTGCCTGGTCGAGCAGCGCGCGCGGCACGTGCGTCTGCCCGCGACGCAGTTCGATGTGCGGGGCGCTCTCGCTCGGCGTCGCGCCGACCGGTGCCATCAGCGACGCCATCTCGACCAGAAGGACCGAGCCCGGATGCAGCCCGTCGAGCACGGCGCGCCGGCTGGCGAGAGACGTCGGCCGTGGCTCGAGATCCTCGTCACAGTCGAGCGCCGGGAGAATGACCGGTTCGCCACCAGGCTGACCTTGCCGAGAGAACAGCAGGAGGTCCTCGGCCCACTCTTCGGCCTCGATCTCGTCCGCGCAGCATAC
>CAYSWE010000433.1:0-4634 GCA_964434515.1 uncultured Phycisphaerales bacterium
TGCCGCTGACGTTCTCGTGCAGGAGTACGGCCAATACTTCGGGATGAAGTCGGCCGTCTTTCGTGGCGGCTGTCTGACGGGGCCCGGCCATTCGGGCGCCGAGCTGCACGGGTTCTTGTCCTATCTCATGAAGTGCGCCATGACCGGGAAACCTTACACCGTGTTCGGCTACGGCGGCAAGCAAGTGCGTGACAACATTCATTGCCATGATTTGGTACGTTGCTTTGAACACTTCTATCGCAAGCCGCGCGTCGGCGAGGTCTATAACATCGGCGGGAGTCGTCACTCGAACTGCTCGATGAAGGAGGCGATCGCACTCTGTGAGGAGATCAGCGGCAATACGATCTCCATGGGTTACGACGAAACGAACCGCGTTGGTGACCATATCTGGTGGATCAGTGATGTCCGTAAGTTCCAGGCGCACTACCCGGAATGGCGCTATGAGCACGGCCTGCGCGACACGCTAGTCGAGATTCACGACGAACTCGCCGAGCGCTTGCGGACAGGGCGCTCGTAACACCGGTGTCCTCAGGGCTTGCGCAGGGGGGCGCAGTCTTCATGAAGCTGCGTTTGCCCACAACTCCGATCCTGATCGGCGCCACCTACGCGGTCGCCGTGTTCGTCCTCGGTCTGGTCTTCCATCCGATTGTCGCACTCACCGGGGAGGCGGACAACTACATCGGAATGGGGCGGATGCTTGCGCACGGCCAGTTTCCACACGACATTTTTCATCCAATGGGTTATCCGGTGGCGATCGCCGCCGTGGCAAGCGTCGTCGGCGACTACTTCTTGGCCGCGAAGCTTCTTAGTGCGCTGGCTGCCGGTGTTCTGCTTTGGTCGGTATATAAGCTTGCGAGCCAGGCGTTTTCGCACGCCTCCGGTGTCATCGCCGAGCTTCTCGTGGGGCTTCATCCCTACACTGTTTTGTTCAGTATGCAGGCGACCGACACGATCTTGTCGGGGGCGCTGTGCTCGCTGACGATCATGGCTTGCGTGCGCGCAATGCAGCGGCCGTCGTGGCGCGAGGGGCTCCTCGTCGGTTTTGCCTTCGGGTTGACCTACTGGGTGCGATACTCGGCCGTGGCGATCATTCTGCCGGTCGGCCTTGCCGTGCTGCTGCCGGCGAGCCTCACCAATTTGCAGCGCCTCGGTCGGCTTGCGGCGTTTGTAGTCAGTGCCGGCGTGACTCTCGTGCCGCACTTCTTCATCACGTACAAGACTTTTGGGCACATTCTGTATGACGAGAACTGGCGCAACTTGGCGTTGAGTCGCTACTACCATATGGACTTCAGTCGGCTGCTGGACATGCCGTTCGATTCCTGGGGCGCGGTCTTTCGACACGATCCGGTAACTCTCGTTGAGGGGATGTCGAATGCCGTGGTGCAGTTCTTTGGCGAGAGCCTGCCGGGACGCCTGTTAGGTGGTGGGAGCGCAGGCTGGCCCGAGTGGACCCTTTACGGATTTGTGCTGGTCGGCTTCCTCACGTCTGTGTTCCTCCGTGGAGCGTCGGCGGCCGTCGGCCTGCTCTTCGCCGTGCCGTACCTGGCCGCAGTCGTTGCGAGCTTTCATGCGATCGCGCGACAAGTTTGCCTGGCGCTGCCGGCGTTGTTGATCAGTGCGAGCGTGGTGTTTCTCGTCATCGAACGCACGTTTCGTCGCTGGCCGCGTATCGCGATGATTGTGCGAAACGGATCGGCGGTGGCGCTCATGGGTTTGCTTGCCTCGCGTATTCCGTCGCAGATCCGTCGGCTCCTGCTGCGCAAGCAGCCGTATGCGGAATATCAAGCGATCTCGAGGTTGGTGAGCGAGTACGGCTCCTCGGTCGTTGTTTACAGCCCTTACGTAGCCTGGGTACTCAAGAACCATGTCGACTTCGTCCCGGTCAACTACCCCTTCTATTCTCCAGGGGCGTTCGATCGGTCGCGGTTCCTCGGGAAGCTCGCGAAGCTTGCTGATTCGGGTGGCGTGCGTTTCTTTGTGTTCGGTCGTGCCAGCATGCAGGGGCGGGCTCACTTCGAGGAAATTGCCAAAGGCTCGTTTCCGGCGTCACTGAAGCTGGTGCGGCGTACGTCGGACGTGTTGGTGCTGCGCGCCGCGGGGCCGTCACTCGACATTCGACCGAATCCATGGCTCCACGGCCAAGTGACCCTGGGCGTTACGGCGCACTCGCCGAACGTCGATGGGTCGGTGCTGGGTGTGAAGATCACGCTGCCCGGGGGCGCAGTTCACTGGCTGTCGTTGCCCATAGGGTCGGGCGGTCGTGCGACGGCTTCGTTCGGCCCGGAGAAGCTGCCACGCGGGGAGTGGCTACTGCGGCCGTACGCTTTGAGGCATGGCGCGCTCGTCCCGGGCCAGCGAATCCGATGGCAGGTGCGTTAGCGGCGCCCCAAACGCGTCGCGCTTCTAGCCGGTCAGGCGGAGCCCATCGCCGTCTGAAGCATCATCTCGAGGGCTGAGCAAAGGACGACCTGCAACTTGACGGCTTTGTCGTCACGGTACTCGAACGGCGCCTGCTCGTTCATATACATCCGCTGGCTCATCTCGAGTTGCATGGCGTGCAGCCCCTCGTCGGGGAGGCCGTAAGTACGCGTGATGAAGCCGCCGTGGAATGGGTCGTTGCGTGTTGTCTCGACGCCGCTGGCTTGCAGGACGCTATACATCGCGTCCGCTAGAGCCTCGTGCGTGCTCGCGCCGTCGGCCGTGCCGAGCACGAAGGCGGGCAGTCGGTCCTCGTGAATCTGTGGTACGCGGCTGACGATGCTGTGTGCGTCGAACAGAATGGCGTAGCCGAACTCGTCGCGCAGCGCGCACAGCTCTTCGGCGATGCGGTCGTGGTACGGTTGCCAAAAGTGTTCGATACGGCCGATCACCTCGGCGGCCGTTGGTTCGTTGCCCGGTTCATAGATGCGGACGCCGTGGAAAGTCTGGCGCGGCACGACACTCGTTTCGAATCTGCCCGGATAGAGCGGCGTTCCTTCCTTGCTGCGGTTGAGGTCGACGACGTAGCGATTGTATCTCGCAATGATCATTCGAGCGCCGAGCCGCGGGACGAAGTCGTACAGGCGCTCGAGGTGCCAGTCGGTGTCGGGGAGGCCGCGGATTTCGGGGGCGGCGAAGCGTCGGCGAATCTCGGCCGGTACACCGGTACCGGAGTGAGGCAAGCTCACGAGCAGTGGAACACGTTTGCCAATTGGCTCTCGGATGAGGTAGGGAGCGTCGTACACGGATTCGCTCGTACGGGACGTATCCTTGGGTTCGCTGAGGGAGGCTGACGGGACGTTGGGTTTTCGGGGTGTCCCTGGGGCAACGTTACAGAAATCGGCTTCGTGTCGCACGCCTCCTTTGCTTCTCGTTGGCCTTTTGCCGGCCGATCGTCTGCCGGCCGCTTGGACGAGCGTCTTGGCCAGGTAGAGTCACGGCTCTCTTTGGATCTTTTCGACAAACCCGAGGTCGAACCTCATGAGTCAGCTCATCGAATGTGTTCCGAATTTCAGCGAAGGCCGAGATCCCCAGGTGATCGAGGCCATCGGCAAGGCGGTCGAGACTGTAGACGGCGTGCGTCTGCTCGACGTCGACCCTGGCGAGGCGACGAATCGGACGGTCGTGACGTTTGTCGGGGCTCCTCGGGCGGTCATCGAGGCCGCGGTGAGAGCCATCGCCAAAGGCGTCGAGCTGATCGATATGGCCAAGCACGAAGGTGAGCACCCGCGTTTCGGTGCCTGCGATGTCTGTCCTCTGGTTCCGGTGAGTGGCATCAGCATGGCAGAGACCGTGGACTTCGCCCGGCAGCTCGCGAAGCGCCTGGGCGAGGAGCTTGGCCTCTCGATCTACTGCTACGAGAACGCTGCGTTTAGCGAGGAGCGGCGCAATCTGGCCGACGTTCGCGCCGGCGAGTACGAGGGACTGAAGGCGCGCATCGAGTCTGGGCGGCACGATCCCGACTTCGGTCCGGCAGTGTTCAATCCGCGGAGTGGCGCGACCGCGGTTGGCGCGCGGGACTTCCTGATTGCCTACAATGTGAACCTGAATACGACGTCGTCACGGCGCGCCAACGCCATCGCCTTTGACGTGCGCGAGCGCGGTCGCCTCCGGCGTGAGGGCGGCACGCTGTCGGGAAAGCCGCTGCTCGACGAGGCGGGCAACAAGCTCTGGGAGCCTGGCATGCTTCGGTCTGTCAAAGGCATCGGATGGTACATCGAGGAATACGGCATCGCGCAGATCTCGATGAACCTCACCAACATTCGCGTCACGCCGTTTCACGTCGCGTTCGACGCGTGTTGCGAGCGGGCCCAGGCGCGCGGTATTCGTGTCACGGGGTCCGAACTCGTTGGTCTCATTCCGCTGCAAGCCATGCTCGACGCTGGCCGCTACTTTCTGCGCAAGCAGCAGCGCTCGACCGGGGTCAGCGACAAGGAACTCATCAAGATCGCGATCAAGAGCACTGGGCTTGACGAGCTTGCGCCGTTCGATCCGCAAGAGAAGATCATCGAATACGCGATGGCCGGCAAGGACCAGAAGCGGCTCCGGGACTTGAGTGTCGAGGACTTTGTCTACGAGACGGCGTCGGAATCCATGGCGCCCGGTGGCGGTTCGGTGGCGGCGACGGTCGGTGCACTGGGAGCAGCGCTCGGCAC
>CAYSWE010000434.1:0-4616 GCA_964434515.1 uncultured Phycisphaerales bacterium
CCATGAACTCATTGATCACGACTGCACTCGTCCCGACCGCCCAGCGCACGCGGAGGCTTTGCGGTTTGTAGGCTGCGTACCTGGGCAGGAATGCCCATGTGCCGGCGCCAGAGCTGTTGGCAATGGCGGCCACGTAGTATTCGACCCGGGCGCCGCCTCTCTGCTTCGGGATCGCTGCGCCATACACTCCGTCGTTGGCGCCACCATCACCGTGGCGGCCATCATCGAACATCGGAGTCCGGACGAACGTTCCCCGCGTTCGCCAATACAGATCGACGCGGGCCGTCTTGCCGGGATCTAGACTTCGAACGTGGACCCGAATCGCGTCCTTCACGGTCGGTTGTGCTGGCCGATGACCGAGGTCGGCCAAGCGCAGAGTCGGCTTGCTCAGCTCAGTGTTGCGTCTCAGGAAATCCGCGCGCCGCTGCACGAACCGCTTGAGCCCTGGGACAAGGATCTCGACACGCACGTCGTAGTCGAAGCTGCGCTCCCAGATCGCCATCGAGTAGAGCTTCTTCGGGTCGGTCTTGAGTTCCGGACGAATCAGCCGGCGATAGGCTTCGATTTTGGCGTTGACGGTCTTCGAGTCGTAAACCTCGCCGACGATCGCGCGGAAGTGTGCGAGGAACCGTTGGCGCCAGTCAGGTCTTGCCAGGATCTTGTTCAGCAGAGGGCGATCGGTTCGGTTGGCAGCGTAGAACGGGTCCAAGAACGTGCTTTGGTCGATGCTCTGCGCTGGGTAGTCACCGAACGAGTTGTTGACGTCCCACGGAATGAGCGAGAAGCGGGCGTGGAATGGGTCGTTGTAGGCCCAGTAGTTGTGCGCCGTCCCGTGCGTGTAGCTGTCATGCAGCGGAATGAGATTGGTGCCGACCAAAAGACGGATCGCGTTGTCGACGTCGAGTTGCTTCGGCAGCTTGGTTTCGATCTGGTTGCCGCTGCGGTTCAGCACATCGATCATTCCGATGAGGTCCTTCCAAGGATTCGTCCCGGGCTCGGTCTTGAGCTCGTACGAAGTCTTGTAGGGGGCAGGATTCGTCCCCTGCCATTGCAGCGCCGATCGATAGGGGTTGGCGCCGTCTGCCCATTCGGCGCGATAGCGATTGCCGTCGCGGTCGGCGAAGTGCTCTTTCAGGAAGTCCTTGTTCACCTGCTCCGCGTTGATGTAGAGGCCCCAGTCCTTGCCATTGAGGCTGAGCCGGACGAAGCTCGAGCGCGGCGCCCGGATAAACTTGCGCAGCATCCAGTAGGCCAATGGCTCGCGGATGTGCGTGGGGTCGATGAAGTTGTTGTTCAGGTTGAGCGTGCGCAGCCCGAATGCCCGCTGCCCCGGCACGAACTCGTCGATCGCGATCTTGAAGGCCTTCTTGTCCTTGCCCTTGACGCCGACCCACGAAGAGTGGCCGCGGAACCGCACACCGACGTCCTTCCAGGTCTTGGCGCCGATCGTCAGATCCGCCTTGATGTAGACCTTCGCTACGCGGTTCTTGTGCAGCAGATTCCAGTAGTTGGATTGGTGGAAGCGTAGCGCGATCCGGCGCACGACAGTTTCCTTGAAGAACTCGGCGCTCTTAGCAGAGCCCTGCGCGAGCACGCCAGGGCAGCCGGCGGCTAGGACAGAGAGGCAGGCAGGCAGACGGAGGTCGATCATCGTGCTCCCTTGGGTGGAGACACAACTGGGCCACGCGTCAGGCTCCGACGCCCGCCTCCCCGTCCCGCCCCCTCCAGGCTGGTTTTGGATGTCTACGCGACTGGCTTATGCGGTGGCTCGCTTTTTGTTGGAGTTCGCGCTTTGGCCGGCGCAGCAGCCCTCCAATCGGCGCCGAGTTTTGCCACGCTTGATCCCTTTTGTCCGGCAGTCACCCCGGAGACTGTCGCGATCCACGACAGTCTGGTGTCGCTGGAGCGGTACGGTTGGCGCTACAGGTCCTCGTAAAAAAAGCGCCAGTGCTCGTTCTTGTTCAGTGGGACAGGCTTGTTGTCGGCCTCTGCGTACGGGAACGCGAAGTAGTTTCGTGGCCCACCATGCGCGGGCGGGTTCAGGACGATGTCACGTCCGTGGCTGATGCTGATTCGGTTCTCGTCGAGATTTCGGAAGAACCACTGCGCTTTTTGGGGATCCGTCGCTGCAACCTTGTCGGCTTCCGAAATGTCGACCGGGTCCCAATGCGCGCCATCGTAGTAGTGCGCCCAGCAGTGGTAGCCGTTCACGCTTCCCTGAGGCTTGGCCTTCAGCGGGATTCCCATCGTGAAGCGCACCGGGATTCCGGCGGCACGGCCGACGCCGATGAAGCGCGAGTGAAAGTCCGTGCAGTTGCCCTTGCAGACCGTCATCGCATATTCGAAGTCGCCGTTGCCCCAGCCGGCCTGAGTCTTGTCGTAGGCCATGTTGGTGAGTACGTCGTCGTAGATGCGTTTGGCCCGTGTGTGGATCGGGGTGGTCGTGTCGAGCACGCCGAGCTGCTCGGCGCGCTGCTTCGCCTTCCCGTCGAGCGGGATCAGTCGATTCGGCGACAGGAAGCGCGGATTCACTGGCGCCACGCCTTGGCCGTGGTCCTGGAAACGGACGACCCTCGCGGTCCAGGCGATCTGCGTCAGCGCGGGTGGATCTTCGATGTTGCAGTAGATCATCCGGTTGCCGAAGTCCGGATCCCGAGTGACGCGGTAGCCGGCCGGTGCCTGGATCTTCAGGTCGGAGATCTGCTGGACCCCCGGTTCGTCGCTGGCGAGCGGCACCCAGATGGCGAGCGTCTTGGTGCCGGCCGGTGCCGGGATCTTCGCCGTGTAGCGGAACCGGAAGGTCCGAGATGGGTTTGCCTCGGGCCTGCTTGCTGGCAGTCTTCCGGGCCGAGTCGTTGCCGAGCTGGCTGGACTCTTCAGGGCGCGAGACGCTTCGGGCGAGGCGCAGCCTGCCAAGACGAGCGCGGCAAGTACGAGGAAGCGGGGCGAGGATCGGTGCATCGTCGGTCTCCAATCGAAGTAGGACAATGCTCCACCGGGGGCACTTCACCGAGCCTCGGGAAATGCTCCGTGCTGGGGTTCAGGACGGCCGCAGACCTGCGACCCGAGCCTTGGGTCACAGTCAGGAGTGGCGGAACAATCGTGAACTCACGGTATCAGTCGGTTGCGGAACAGTTCGTGGCGAAAACGTCGCCTGCGGCAGCGTCAGCCGCGGCGGCGAGAACTCTAGGATGGCGAATCGCGCGATGCAACGCTGTCGTTTTTCCGCGAACCCTCAGCCGCCGCTTCCGGCGCGGCGACCTTCCCGCATCATACCGAGCGCCGCTGCGAGCACGATGAAGGCCAGAGCTCCGAACATCGCCGTGAACGGGTCGCCGAATCCGAACGCACGGCGCATGCCCAGATGCGCGACGAGCCCGATGGCAATGTAGCGAAAGCGTCCGGCGCCGGTGGCGTACCACGCCATGCCGAGCAGCGGGCCGACGACCAGGGCCGCGAGTGTGCGCCCGAGGCTCGCATAGGTCAGGGCCGTTTCGGTGAACACGACCAGTATCGTCGCCTCGACGAGCACGCGGATCTTGGCTCGCTGGATTCCCTCCTGCATCCGCTGCTCGTAGCGAACCTGGCTCGCGCGCATCGCGAGGATTTCTTCGCGGGCGTGATCGGGCAGCCGCGCGAACAGCTCGGCTTTGCTGAGTCGCTGCGCCGGAACGCCGGCGCCGTCCTTCGCGCGATCCGTTCCATCCGGCTCGTCGATGCTGCTCGCAAGCTTGTTCCCGCTCTCCTCCACATCGGCCGTTATCGGAATTGCCGGCTCATGCGCAGGAGCCGAACCCGGAAGAGTCCTTGGGCGGAACGATGCCGCGCTTCTAGCGCGCGAGCCGCAGTGCGCACCAATGCGTGAAACGCGCGGCCTGGTAGCCCAGCTTGGCCGGATTGTCCCATAGCATGATCATGACGGACGCCGAGCTTCCGGTCGGCGTGAGCGTGGGTTCGCCCTCGCTTGGCGACGCGAGCGCGCGCACCAGCACGACGCGCCACTTGCCGTCGGACCACTGCGCGTTGGCTTGGACCGGTGACTGGCCCTTCGCGAGCGCCGTCGCCGCCCCGGCCAGCGCTGGCGAGAAGTCCGGCTTGGCGGATGCGACCTGACCGCCGGCCTGCCAGTACCAGGCGACGCCCTGGTGCTTGAGTTCGAGGCCGGGATAGCGGGCTTCGAGGAAGAATAGCGGGATCGAGCGCTCGGTGATCTGCAGCATGAGCAGATCACCGAGACCGGCGTCCGCCGGGTCCGCGTGAGCGTCGTCCCATTCGAGGCGGAATGCGATCCGTTTGCCATCGTGCACGACCTGCATTTGGAGGATCGCGGGGGTCGGATGCTTACGGGCGTCGAGAAACTGTGCCGGGAAGCGGGTCCGCGGCGCGCTGGTCCAGGCCGGGTCCTGCACGGTCGTGGGTAAGGACGCGACGCGCGGCACGTCGGTCGACACGGGATGCTGGCGGCCGCGCCACCGCGCCACGCGTGCGCCGTCGGGGCCCGGTGGCACTGCGGCAGTCGGCAGCAGGGAGCGAACGTAGGCGGCGACATCGAGCAGGTCCGAGTCCGGGATCTGCTGCTTGCCGAAGGACGGCATCGAGTCCGATGGCATACCGGC
>CAYSWE010000435.1:0-4614 GCA_964434515.1 uncultured Phycisphaerales bacterium
GCGTCCCCGGTGGCACCAACCGCCGCCACGTGGCCCCACGCCACTGATCCAGCAATCGTAGTCCGCGCGCACGATCTCGCGCCGAGCCGTTGAGCTTGGCGATCCATCGAGCAACCCGCGCCCCCCCGGGCGCCATCGACCGCTCTCCTCGGTAGAACGGCGACGTCACGAACGTGCCCGTCGCTGCGGCATACCAATAGACGCCATCCGCACGCCGACCACCGAGCAGCACCGCCGCGCGGTCCTTGAGCGAGAGGCTCACGACGCGCGCCTTCGCACCGAACGTACGCTTCCACGCCGCACCGAGCGTTTCGCAACGCAAGGTCTCGGGAGTGACACCGTTCGGCCCACCGATGCAGTACACCGACCGCAGCGTCGTGCGATCGAGCCAGCTATTGGCAACGATGCCATGCGCGCTGGGTGAAGCGCCGGTCGAGATCACCGCATGCCCGGGGCCTGTGTGCGTAATGGCATGACCGTGGAAGGCCCGCTTGGCCCACACGCCTTCGCGCTCGATGCGGCGAAAGCCCCCGTCGCCAAACAACGCGGCGAAGCGTTCGAGATAGTCGGCGCGCATTTGATCCACGACCAGCACGACGGCGAGCTTTGGGCGCAGCGGCTTCGACGTTTCTGCCCTAGGCGGCACACCATGCGCGCGCCCCGCGCAGCCGGTCAGGACGACGCACGCGGCACACGCGCACGCTGTCAGCAGCAATCCGCGCGGTCGCACGACAATCTCAGACTTCGCCAGACAGAATCTTCTCCGCAACGCTCTGCGGAACCGGCGCGTATTCCAACGGTTCCATGACGAAACTCTCACGGCCGCCCGTCAATCCACGAAGCGTCGTCAGGTACTGGAACATCTCGGCAATCGGCACCTTGCCGCGAACCGTGCGCATGGTCATGGCGATATCGATGTCCGAGATCATGCCGCGCCGACTGTTGAGATCGCCGATGACGTCGCCAACACACTCCTCGGGGCACGTCACCTCGATCTTCATGATCGGCTCGAGAATCGTCACATTCGATTCGACCGCCTTGCGGAAGGCCAGCGCGGCCGCTGCGTTGAACGCGAGGTCGCTCGAATCCGTCTCATGCGACTGACCGTCATAGAGCTCGGCGCGGATGTTGACGAAGGGAAAGCCCAAGCGGCCGCCGCTAGCAACAGCCTGCTCAAGCCCCTGCTTGACCGACCCAATGTATTCACGAGGCACGGTTCCGCCTCGTACCGAGTCGACGAACTCCAGCGGCGTCTCGGTCTCGGCCGGCTCGAAGCGAATCTTGACGACTCCGTACTGACCATGCCCACCCGACTGCTTGATGTGGCGGCCCTCGACGTCACGCGGCTTGCGCAACGTCTGGCGGTACGCCACGCGCGGACGGCCAACATTGACCCCGACATTGAAATCCGACTTGATGCGATTGCAGATGACCTCGAGATGGAGCTCGCCCATGCCCTCAATCAGGATCTGGCCAGTTTGCTCGTCCGTCTTGGTCACGAAGGTCGGGTCCTCGCGCATCATCCGGGCGAGCGCGGCACCGAGCTTGTCCCGGTCCTTGGACGACTTCGGCTCGATGGACTGCGCGATGACGGTGTCAGGAAACTCCATCGACTCGAGCGCGATCGGCGAATCCTGCAGGCAGAGTGTGTCGCCCGTCGCCGCCTGCTTGAGCCCCATGACGGCGACGATCGCACCCGCGCGCGCCTCGTCCATCGGCTCACGCCGATTGGCATGCATCCGCAAGATCCGCCCGATACGCTCGGTGCGTCGCGTGCGCGGGTTGAGGACCTTGGCGCCTTGCTCGAGTACCCCCGAGTAGATCCGTAAGAATGTCAGGTCGCCATTCACGTCCGAGATGGTCTTGAACGCGAGTGCGGTGAGCGGCTCATTCGCCGAGAGCTTGCGCCGAATCACGGCGTCGGTCTTTGGATCGGTCCCTTCGAGATCGGGCATGTCCGATGGCGCCGGCAGGTAGTCCACGACGGCATCGAGCAGATTCTGAATGCCCTTGTCCTTGAGCGCCGAACCACAGAAGACCGGAACGATCTTCTGGCTAAGAACGCCGTTCCGAACGGCGTGCTTGATATCCTCGACGGTGCCCTCCTGCCCTTCGACGAACTTCTCGAGCAGCGGCTCGTAGAACTCCGCTACCAACTCGATCAGCTGCTCGCGCGCGCTTTCCACCTGGTCGCGCATCGACTCCGGCGGCTCGCCGACCGACACGGTCTTGGCACCCTCGCTCCAAACGTAGGCCTTGCGCTCGATCAGATCGACGACGCCCTCGAACTCCTTCTCGATGCCGATCGGAAGCTGCATCGGCACCGGCACGACGCCGAGCCGCGCGCGGATCGTTTCCAGCACTCGGTCGAGATCGGCGCCAGTCCGGTCGAGCTTGTTGACGAACGCGATGCGCGGCACCCCGTACCGATCGGCCTGGCGCCACACCGTCTCCGACTGCGCCTCGACCCCCGCGACTCCGCAGAAGACACCGATGGCACCATCCAAGACACGCAGTGACCGCTCGACCTCGACCGTGAAATCCACGTGCCCCGGAGTGTCGATGATGTTGATCTTGTGGTCACGCCAATCGCACGTCGTCGCCGCCGAGGTGATCGTGATGCCGCGCGCCCGCTCTTCTGCGAGGTAGTCCATCGTGGCCTCGCCGTCGTGGACCTCGCCGGTGCGATGCACACGCCCCGTGATAAACAGGATGCGCTCGGAGACCGTGGTCTTTCCGGCGTCGATGTGCGCCATGATCCCAATGTTGCGCAGGGAGTGCACGCGGCGGGCCTCGGCCTCGGCGCGTTTTGCCATTTGGGGTTGTGTGGACATATCGGTCGCAGTCATCGTTCTAGAAAGCCTCGGGCCACGGCGATTTCGGGGATCGAGCCGAGCCAGTGAAGTCTTGCAGGAAATCTCTCGGGATCAGCGCTGGACCGCCCCAAGCACTGGCATTCCCTACAGTCTCTACCGCAGCTCATGAGGAGCCGGCCTCGGCAGAGTAAAGAAAAGGGGAAGAATTGTATCGACGAAGCCGAGTCTGTCAATCCAGTGGAATCGTCATTCTCTCGCGGCTTGCCG
This sequence comes from uncultured Phycisphaerales bacterium, assembly GCA_964434515.1. GTDB lineage: Bacteria > Planctomycetota > UBA1135 > UBA1135 > CAYSWE01. Next base: position 3,084 of record CAYSWE010000435.1, read on the forward strand.
ACCGTCAGCGGTCGGTCTGGCGCTTCTTTGGGTCGTAGAAGTCCGGATAGAACGGATTCCACGCCCGTTCCTCGCGCGCAAAGTCGTCCAGTTCGTCCGCTGCGAGTTCCCGGCGCTCCTCGTCCTCTTCGGGAAAGTCCGGAAGAAAAACACGCATCGCCTGCGAACGGCGCAGCGGGATGATGACCTGCGCCGTCAGACCTTCGCCATCTGGCACCCGCACGATCAACGCCTGCGCTCGCGTCACGGTAAAGGCGCGCCCCTGGGCGTCGCGCTTATGCACCGCAGCGAGGTGAACGGTAAAGACATGCGACTTGGTCGTCAGCATGCGGGTGAAGCGCTCCTTGCCGTCCGAGTCCGGCAACCCTTCCCACTCCTTTACGTTGTCCAAGTCGTCGGGGGTCTTGAAGTACTGCAGCTTCCGCTCTTCGCCTCCCTCCATGAGTTGGTCAGTTCCGGTATCCTCGGCCTGCTGATTCGCTGCGTCATTGGCCTTCTCGTCCACCTTGTTGCGGTAGCGAAGAATGGCCTCGATCACGGCTGCCGAGATCTCGGACTCATCCTCGAGCGCGCTCAACACGACGCGCGGAGCCGTGTTGATGTTGATGCGAATCCCGGCCCCCAGCGCCTCTGAGCCAGTGCCGTTGGCACCCTGCGCGCCGCCCTGCGCGGCTCCGGGCAATCCTCCTCCACCACCGCCAGTCGAAGTCGTGCCACGACGTTGCCGAATCGTCCGCCCCTCGCCAGCAGCACCACCCGCTCCGGTGCTGCCAGCCCTACCGTCGGTCGCGGCGCCCGAGCCCGCCGCGCCACCCGAACCCGAGCCATGATCGGCGTCCGGCGGGCCGGGATCCACCATCAGGGATGTGCTCACCGTCAAGACCGACGCGAGCCCGGGGAGGATGTGATCATCCACGATCCGATCGTCAAACGCCTCCTCGGGAATCTGCGGCAGAAGCCGCAGTTCGTCGAGAGTCAACGGCAGAACCAACTCATCCCGGGCGTCCGGATCTCCGGTCTTGAGCGGCGGCTTGGGCCGATCCTCGGAGCGATAGCGCCCCCGCATCCACTCCTCGATGACGCGCACCCACGTGTCGGCATCGCTGCGTGAGAGATCCAGATCGGTGTCCTCCCACAGCTGGTCCAGCAACCGCTTGAGCCGGGTCTTGGAGAGGTCGGCAAAGTCCTTGTCGGGCGACAGCAGGCTCAGAAGATTGAACTTGCGATTCTCGTCCTCGGCCCAGGCATAGACGGTGAGTTGGTTGTCGTCGTAGACCGACTTGGGGCGGAACCAGCCGTCCCGGCTCGAATCGCCGACGTCCGGCTCGGGCTCGCCTTCGCCACCGCCTTCGCCACCGCCCGGAAGAGCGCCAGCGCCGCCGGCACCCGCACCGGCGAGCCCGGCGAGCCCGCCGAGCCCACCGCCGCCACCGCCAGGAGCACCGCCGCCGCCCTGGTCTCCATCCGTATCGTCGGCGAGTTCCTGCAGGATCTCCGAAAACCCCACTCGCAACGCGTAGCCTACGTTCGC
>CAYSWE010000436.1:0-4597 GCA_964434515.1 uncultured Phycisphaerales bacterium
AAACTGCCAAACTACGAAGCACCGCCCGTCATCGAGGTGGTGCGTGTCGTCCAGATTCACCCGCTCGAATTGATACAGGCTCACTTTGGGTTGCTCTGGCAGGAGTACCTCCCCGACTACCCCGACTGTACAGAGGTTCCTCCGCTTCCCGTCGTTGTCGAACGATTCGAGGGCACGGACAACGTCAACGTGAACCTGAGTGCTGTCTCACGAGTTGCCCGCACGTGGTTTCTCCACAAGAACAAGACAGGCATCGTTCAGGTGCAGCCCAGCCGCTTCCTGCACAATTGGAAGAAGGTGAGACCAGCAGACGAGTACCCTCGGTATTCCACTGTCATCGCCATGTTCCGTGAGCGGCTCGGTACGTTCGAGAAGTTCGTTGGCGAGAAGGGGCTTGGCGAGATTCGCCCGTTCCAATACGAGCTAACCTACGTCAACCACATTCCGCAAGGGGACGGGTGGGACAGCCTCGCTGACCTGCACCGGGTTTACCCTGACTTCTGTTTCGGACAGGAGAGCAAACGCTTCTTGCCAACATTCGAGAGCTTCAACTGGCGCACGGCCTTCGTTTTGCCCGAGCAAGCCGGACGTCTTCACGCCTCGATGAGTTCTGGCTCACGTAGACCAGACGGCAAGCCGATTCTCCTCCTAGAACTCACGGCGAGGGGGTTCCCGAAGGACAGTTCACGAGATGCCATGTGGCCTTGGTTTGACTTGGCGCACAAGTGGATTGTTCAGGGGTTCGCTGACCTCACCGGTGACGATATTCAACAGAGACAGTGGAGGCGCCAGCGATGACCGACACCCAAGAGCTGCAGCAACCCAATCGGTTGAGCACGGCAACGACGCTCTTCCAAAGCATCGGTCGTCAGGTAACGTTCTACGGTGGCGGTCCCGTTCGCTCCCACCCTTCGTCGCGTCGGGAGGCTACCGCGACCTTCGCTCTCCTGAGCTGGCTTGAGGAGTTCCGGTCCCGACTCTCGAGCCCGCCTGACGAGGCCCTCGAGCATCTGATGCGCGGCACGTCCTGGGAGTACGAAACAGATACCGAAGGTGCACTCCGCGGCGTCTTCGCATTCGACCACCAGTGGTCGACGGTTCTCGTTGACCACGTCGATCTATCGCCAGGTGGGCTGCCTCGGTGGGAACCACACATCGCGTTCATGACTCCACTGGACGAAGACGACGATGAGTGAAGTCTGGTACGAAGTCGCCCGGCCAACCGAACCAGTCACTCAGGGCGACCTCATTACAGACTGTCCGGTGCTCACTTGGCAGGCCACGACGGACTTCGATGCCGCCAAGCCCGAAGAGACTCTCAAGGCCGCACGCCGTGCGGTTCGCACCGACGTCGTCGTGATGACGCAAGCGTGCGACTTGGCTGAGCATCACGTCCACAACGTCACACTCTGCCCACACCTTGCTCTGAGTCGCTACAAGACTCTCTGGAAAAACAACCTAGAGGCCAAGAACCAGAACCCCACGACGAAAGCCTGGAAGAAGCACTGCGACCAGCTTCAGAAGGGGTTCGCTTGGAACCTCGCGCTGCTCGATGCCATTCCCGACGGCGAGGTGCGGGTTGTCGACTTCCATCACGTCTTCACCGTCCCTCGAAGTTTCCTCGAGGCTTACCTGCAGGCCACCAAAGTAACGCGCCACCACCTTCTGCCCCCCTACCGCGAGCATCTGTCGCAGGCCTTCTCTCGCTTCTTCATGCGAGTCGGCCTCCCTACTCCGATCACTCAGAGCTGGTAGCTCGCCGCCGGGCCAGTCCCGCTTGCCCGAGCCAGCAGCGGCTTACCTGTCAGGTGCTTGCCAAGCCAGCGGGCGAATATGGTCGCCTCGTACCACGTGCCACGCGTCACCGAAACACCATCGCCCGACCACGTGCTCGCGCGTCGTGGTCACGGCGCCAGCGTGGTCCAGCGCGTGCTCCGCGATCTCAAACAGTGCCAAGGTCGAGGAAGCAGAGATCATTGCCGTTGGTGGTGCAAGGTGCGAGCCGACGGATGAACTCGGAGGTCGGCCCAGAGGCCGACCGGGTCGTCGATGCGATCAGAACGCCAGGATCCGCGCGACCGGGGAACGGTGCTCGATGCTGCCCTTCGGGACGAAGCCGTCCGCGAAGACCAACACGGCGGCCTCGAACGTGAACGCTGCCCAGCCATTGGACCCAGCCCGTGCTCGTTGCCGGCAGCGTTGGCGGACACCGTGTGGAGCGTGTCGTTACGTGGGTGCCCGCCAACGCGAAGCCCCGGCCCGCAAGACCCACTGCCCGGCGACGCAGGTCTCTGCTGTCCCGGGATGCTTCGACGCGACGTAAGAGGGACGGCCGAGTCGGGCTGCACGATGTCACTCGGCGAGCTCTGCAGGCCGAGCGGCGTTTCTGCCAGCCTTGCACCGCGGAGGCCGCGGTGCCACGCTGGCGGCATGCTTGGCCTTGTATGTATGTTGGCGGCAGGTTGTTGCTGCCAGGACCCCGCCGCCGCGACGCTCGCCGAGCTCAGGCAGCTGGCCCGCGAACACCCCGCTAGGCTCCGCTTGGAGGAATGGGGCCGATCCCGCAAGGATCGCCCGATCCTCGCCGCCGTGGTTGGCTCTTCGGAGGCCTCCGCAGACGCGGCGCGCGTGTTCGATCGGCGTCCCGCAATCCTCGTCGTCGCCGGTCTCGATGGCCGGCGGATCGACGACCGAAGCGTCGCGATGCAGCATATCCGCGACCTCGTGACGTCGCAGGATCCGGCCCGAATCGAGCTGCTTCGCCACTACACGCTCTACGTGATTCCCATGGCCAATCCCGACGCGGCGGCGCTTGCGGCGGCGAGCAATGGTGCCCCGGTGGACGAAGATCGCGATGGCCGCGAGGGTGAGGATGCACCGGATGACCTCAACGGCGACGGGAAGATCCTCTGGATGCGTGTCCCCGATGCGGAAGGGGAATGGATCGTCGACCCGAGCGACGCACATACCATGCGCAAGGCCGATCCGGACAAGGGCGAACGCGGTCGCTTCAGGCTGCTGCGCGAAGGCAAGGACGACGACCACGACAACCGTTACAACGAGGACGCGCCCGGCGGTGTCCTGCTCGACAGGAACTTTCCACAGTTGTATCCGGAGCATGAGCAAGGTGCCGGAAGGTATGCGCTGTCCGAGCCAGCGGCGCTTGCGCTCGCCAAGTTCGTGCTTGGTAAGCCAAACATCGGGCTCGTGATCAGCTACGGCGATACGGACAACCTGCTTGCCGATGCGCGCAAGAACGATCGCAAGGAACGCCGCGCGCCGACCGGCGTGTTGAGCGAGGACGCGTGGATCTATGCCGAGCTCGGCAAGCGCTACCGCAAGGCGACCGGGCGCAAGGGCAAGAACGTCGACGTCTGGCCCGGTCGTTTCCACGCTTGGGTCTACGCGCACGCGGGAAGGCCCTGCCTGGCGACGTCCCTGATCGATCGCAGCAAGGACATCAAGGACGCGAGTGAGGGCGTCCGGCACACCGCCTGGATTCTCGAGAACTTCGGCGACGACGCTTGGACCGAGTGGCAACCGTTCGAACACGAGACACTCGGCAAGATCGAGATCGGCGGGCTGCAGCCGGGCCTCGAACAACGCATCCCGAGCAAGCTGGTCGCGAAGGTCGCGAGCGATCACCTCGAGTTCTTGCTGAAGCTCTTCCCGGCCCTGTCCAAGCCAAGGCTTGCCAAGACCGAGATCGAACGCGTCTCAGCGACGACGCAAGAGATCCGCGCCACGGTCGTCAACGAGGGCTTTCTGCCGCCGCGCATCGCCATGGCCGACAAGCTGCGCACGCCGCGCTTGCCACGCATCGCCCTGCTCGTCCCTGAGGGCGATCGACTGACCGCGGTCCCGATCGGAGAGCGCATACCATCACTCGTCATGGGATCGCCGTGGAGTTTCGTCACCCTCGCCAAGCGCGGAAGCAGCGCCAAGTTTCGTTGGATCGTGCGTGCGGCGTCCAAGCAGCATTGGACCCTGCGTGTCATTCAAGAGCGCATGGTACACGCCGAGCAGGAGCTAGTTTCCAAATGAGCGTCCAACGAAACGCAACCGGTTTCTTCGCGGCCCTGCTTTGCGTATCCGCTGCGAGAACGCAGGGCCTCGATGCGAAGCCTTGGAATCGCTTCCACGACTTTGCCGAGCTCTGCGAACTCAGCGAACAGATCGCCAAGCGATGGCCAACATTCGTGACCCGCGAAGCCATCGGCAAATCCGTCCAGGGACGAACCATCTGGGCTTTGACCGTGACCAACCCAAAGACCGGCACGGCGGATAGCAAACCGGCCATGTATCTCGACGCCAACATTCATGGCAACGAAGTGCAGGGCGGCGAAGCGTCGCTCTACATGGTCTGGTATCTGCTGCGCAAGGCGCCCAGCGTCCCGCGCCTGCGTGCGCTGCGTGACCGCGTGACGCTTTACGTGCTGCCGTGCGTCAATCCGGACGGACGAGCATTTTGGTTCGCGCATGCCAACACGGCGCACAGCTCGCGCGGCGGCCAGATGCCTACCGACAATGACGGCGATGGCCTCTATGACGAGGATCCGCCCAACGATCTAGATGGCGACGGCCACCTGACGCAGAT